>WQZK01000132.1 GCA_009780765.1 Defluviitaleaceae bacterium | reverse complement strand
TTGATATTTGTAATATTGCGGCTTAAATTATGGCTTTTGCTATCTTGATAAATATTTAAGCGCCAGCTTTCTTCCGCTAAAATCTTAGGGTCAGTTATATTCGATTTCAAGCCTTGTTTATGAAACGATGTTTGATGAGTTCCAACAGTTTGAAAGAAGTCGACCTTAATTTTTTCGGCCAAATTCCAAAGAAAATAAAAATTACTTTTTACTTTCATATAATCTTCAGACGAATGGCTTTTATAATCATAAAATCTTGTTGGAATTATTTTTTCACAAGTTTCGTAAAAACCTTCTAGTCGCTCATAAGACTGTCTATGTCCATACATATCTACATATCTGTAAATATCGTTAAGTTCTGCATAAAAAACATCCTCTATATTAACCATCTCTGCATTATCATAGTATCTTGTAAAAATAATTTTTAGATATTGAAAAATACGATAAGTAATGTTATTACCACCGAAATTTGTTTCACCATTAGCATATGTAGTAGTTAAATTTAACTCGTAGGTAATCTGGTTGTCTTCGATGTAGTAGGTACAACTTGTTAAGTCTGTTGTTCCTCCACCACAGTCAATTATTAATGCCTGATATTCTGCACCATCTTCAAATCTACTACCTTCAATCTGATTAGAAATTGAGTTGTATAAAACGGCAATACCTTCGTCAAGTGCACTTTCTGCAACTATTTCGTATTCAGGCAAAACCTCTTTATACATCTCTAAAAATTGTTGTTTTTGCTTAACTGGACTAGTGATATGTAAAGATTTGTAACGGCATTTGTGCTGCTGCTGCGAAGCAAGAATTATGTATTCAAAGTATGCCCTAATTATATCTTTTCTTGAAACAGAGGCAATGTTGCCATCTTCATCCGCAATTTCCTCAGTTTTGTTATAATTATTAATCCATTTTTTTATGCCATAAAAAACAGACGCAGGGTTATTATAGCTATGTTTTCTTGCATTTTTAAGTGCGTCATATCCATAGCGATATTTTATGTCGTTTACATCGCTGCAATCCATAACGCTTATAACTGTTGGAATTATTTCGGTAACAAATGGTTCTCTTCCGATTGTGTCTATAAATTTTACTTTATTTATAGCGTTTAATATAGCTCCATTTTTAAGCAAATCGTCCTTTGTATGAGCACAAATGTAGTGTTCATCAATATATGCCCCAGCAGAAGAATTGCTTGTCCCAAAATCAATCACCAAAGATGTGGTTGATTCTATTGTGTCAATCACCAAAAGCTCAGAAATAGGCACAATATAACAAGTTAGTTTAGTTGGTCTAACAATTCCTACTTCATAATAATAATCATGCAAATACTTTGAACCCGCTTCTGTTAAAAAGCCAAGATAGTAGTTTTTATATAAAGCCTCCGAAAGATTAGCGGATAAAAGCCCTTGTTCGCAAGTTAAATAGAACCTTCCATTGTTTCTTTTTATGTTTAAAATACCGCAAATCTTTTTTCTATCATCAAGCAAAAATAAATTTCCATCAAAAAGACCACTACTTTCTACAACATAATTATCAGAAATAGCGGTATTCATATTCTTATAAAGAGTTATCTTTGTTGGAATATATATGCGTGTAATTGGATCTCTAAAATTTAAAAAAGACGAAAAACGCTCTAAAACCGCCTCAAATCGCTCCGACATAAAGCTATCTACAAAGGTGAAAAGCTTTGCACCTCTATATTTTAAAATTGTATCAATCATATAGCCACGATCAAGCTTATATGCTACGCCTATAACCAGCTTTTCTTTGCTGCATATTTCTCTAAGCTGCAAAGTAGTTAGTTGCTCTAACTCTTCGAATGTATATGTAGCATTTAGTGGCCTATCGCTTTTATGTAATTCATAAGTATAATTCATGAGTGTGCCTCCTAGGGGTTATACTATAGCAAATTGCTTTTCAATCAACACTATCCTTCGAGCACAGCACAAAGCCGCAAAGCATTTTGCTACCCCAAGTGCTTTTGCGAAGCCTTGGCACTTTCGCAAAGCGAAACCGCTTGAGCGAACCACAGGTGCATGTTATTGTTTCAAAGGAAATTTGCTATATATCTAATAATTCATAATTTCGCCAATTTTCATTAACTCATCTACACCAAATACACCAAAAATATTCTGCCAGTAAACCAAGATACTAGCTTTGAAAGGCAAAAATAAATATTTGATAATTTCTATTTTAGTCATTTTTTCCTGTGTTTCGTCTGTTCTTAAAAAGAAAACAATCTCGTCTTTTTCTTCTGCATTTGAGAAGATATACGCATTTTTAAAAATCTTTCTAATTGTTTCTTTCAAGAGATAAATACATTCGGCTGTTTCGTGAAGTTTCAACAGATTGTTTGCAACAATTTTTTGTTCCTCTCTTGTAAAAACATCAATGTTTTCCTTGATATATTCGCCAAAGTAGCCCGCATACATATCTTTTATAATAAAATGAATTTGATATTCACGTTTATTCATGCCCATCAACACATCTATATCTTTTAAGTGATGAATTGTTAAATCATGTATAACATCAATCATTTCTTCGTTTTCAATAAGCAAAACATTAGGCTCAAAAAGCTCTTTAAAAACACGATAGTAACGGTAAAATGGATTAATCTCAACCTCATTTAAAACATTAGTTTCGTTCATTTCAAAAAAACTAAGCTCCATATAGCCTGAGAAAGGCCGACCGTATTTATAGAAAATCGTGTCTGGGTCAATATTTTGCGTAATGGCCTTTATCGCTAATTCCCAAATATAATTCAATTAAACCAGCTCCCCAATGCATTTGTACTCTGGAAACAAAACCTGAATTTCAGAAACCAAGAAACTCATCTTATCAAGAGCTAGAAAGCCTTCTCTATTTGCACCTCTAAAAGTTAAAAGCATAACTTTTTTATAAGCATCAACTCTAATGTTATCATCTATAAAATCATTAAAATTTACTGTTTCGTTAGGCTTATTATAACTCTCTCTAATTTCAACACCTACAAAATCTAATTCTTTAGATATTTCATAAGACTTAAGTAGCCTAGAAATTTCGCCTTTCGTACGAATAACCATCGATTTTACCGAAGCATATCTCCCCGCAAAGCCTAAATTTCTTTTGTTCGATAAAAGCTCGTACAAAAAGTTTTGTGCCTTCACATTGCTAACATTCTCAATTTGTAAAAGATTCCAGCTATGCTGGTCTGAATTAGAAGAAATAATTACTAAATCGTTTTCAAGCCTTTTGCAATAAATATAATCTTCATTGTCAAGGCCCACTAAGTATCCGTTTTGTGTGCCTAAATCTTCAAGAGCAACCATGTGGTCGTAGTTAATTCTATCTTTGGCAGGCATAGGGAAGGATTTGTCGTCACCAATAATTTGCTTTATATTCCATAAAGGTACTGCATTTATAACTTTATACCTTTCATATTCAGCTAAATCAATGCTAATTTCAGTAATCTTTTCTCCTGGCTTTATCGCTAATTGTGATGATAGTACAATATCAACAAACTTATAAGCATAAGGACAGTTTATTGTGCTCCATTCAACGCCGTTTAATTGAAAAATTCGGTATAGTTTTTCAATCTCTTGTATATACCTTTCGCATCTTTTTAAAGAAACAGTTATTTGATAAATGTCTTTTTCTGTTTTAACATAACCCTTATAAGTCTTCTTTTTTTGAAGTATTTCTTGAAATGCTAAAATATCACACTGCATAAATATACTTGCTAAAATCAGAGGTTCGCCTGTTTTTAATTTCTCATGAATTTCTTCCATATTGTAACGAGTTTCGCTTAAATCTTCTGTTAGAATTGGATGAAGAAAATCACTAATTGGGTCTATATTTTCCAAAATATCAAGGCTTGTATAGATATAAAATTTGTCTAAAGGATCAGGAATTTCGTCGTATATTCTTTTTTCTAATTTGTCATACATATCCATGTTATAGTCAATAACATTTCCATATACATCATACAATATATCTCTTAACAATCTACGATCACTCAAGTTATTGACTTTGTTTAAACGATCTTGTATTATATCTTTCAAAGTATCCCTACCCTTTCCATACAATCTGTAATAATTTGAAAAACTAATCTTTACAATGATGTCGTATTTCTCATTCGCTTGTATACCATCGTCAGTATCAATCCATACAGCATATAAAATACCTAGTGAGAATTGCTACAGTTGGATGCATTTTAAAGGCATTAAACCAAACAGGAGTTCCAAGCCACATTTCTTTTAATGATGGTATAACTTGTCTTTCGCCCCAGTTTGAGATTACAAGCTCCTAATCATCTTCGTCGTGTAATACCCTTTCAGTTGTGCGACTGTTGTCAACTATTGTTCTTTCTGTTGTTGTTTTTGGCTAATCTCTCCAGTAATATGTTATCTCCCATTCTCCTTTTGCCCTATCTCTGGTTTCTATCCACACTTGATGAAAATTTTCATCTCCTCTTCCCACGTTTCTTATAATAAAGTTAATTGTAATTCTGTGAATAGAGCCTCCCCCCAAATCCTCCAGTATCTTTTCAACATCATCTATCAAAAAATTCAACAAATCATTACTTGCACGTTTCACTGCTTCGGAACTATAGCTATCCGCATTTAGATATAAATCTAATCGAATAGCAGGAGGGCTACTGACAAAATACATTTCCGACCTTCTAGTGTTTAAAATGTCAGAATGAGAATTTACTACTTCATTAAATCTATCATTTGTAATAGTAGTTTGTCTTGCACATGAACTGAGCAATACAGTCGTAACAAGCAATACAAATAATAATTTTAAACCTTTGACAAATTTCATAATACACCTCAATTTTTTATTTATCTAAAGCTACAATAACCTAGTGAAACACTCGCAATACCCCTTGTAAGAATTGATACTGTTGGGTGCATCTTTAAAGCATTAAACCAAGTAGGAGTTCCTAACCACATCTCCTTTAATGATGGTATTATCTGCCTTTCACCCCAATTAGAAATTACAAGCTCATAATCCTCTTCACTATCCAAAACCCTCTCGGTTATGCCTCCATTATCAAATATCGTTCTTTCTATAGTCGTCTTTTTTTTGATAGAAGTTATTGTGACAAAGTGTGTTTCTACCATACTCCCTTTTGGAAATTCCCTAATATAATCATTAAATGTTACAAGCAAAACAACAGGTAAATTGTTCTCCAATCCTTTTATTATAAAATTCGCAGCATCTCTTACAGAGTTAATTGGATTTTGCAAGATATTAACGGGGTTCTGCATTGTGTGAGATCTTAAGCTAACACCACGCTCTCTTGCAAAACTTACGATACCATCGCATATGGTGCTAATATACCATATACCTAAGCCTGGTGTTTCAGGTAGTTGTACATTTCCAAAACTAACAGCCCTCACAACGCCTCTTAGCACAGAATATGGCACTAAAAATGTTTGCTTAGTATAGTTATTGTATATATCAACTGCAAAGTTAATAAATTCTTCTCGGTTTGGATTTACCGAAACGGACTCAAAAGTTGGTGTTCCCAAAATCCTGCTTCTTTTTGTTACTCTCTGAGCAAACGCTTCGTTAAAATTTTGTGCATAATAGTATATTATGTTGGTTGCCGCTATTGAACCGCAACCTGTAAAATCCATCCTTTGCCTTGTTTCAGGAGTTAAAGTGCTACCAATAAAGAAATCGTTATTTCTATACCAAAATTGATCTCCGCCATAATCACTTTCAAGCACAAACTGCATTAAATCTCTTTCTTGCGAAATGGCAGTTATCTC
>WQZK01000131.1 GCA_009780765.1 Defluviitaleaceae bacterium | reverse complement strand
TTTTGATGGGTTGAAATTAGGAAGTACCCAAATGCAAATTGCAGGTCAAATTCTTAGAGAGATAAACGCAAGGGTTGGCTTTTTAGTTGATGTTGGGCTTGATTATTTAACGCTTGCAAGAACGGCATCAACTCTTTCTGGCGGAGAGTCGCAAAGAATTAGGTTAGCTACGCAAATTGGTTCGGGTCTTGTTGGCGTTGTGTATATTTTAGACGAACCGAGTATTGGTCTTCACCAACGTGATAATGATAAGCTTTTAAAAACACTCACACATCTTAGAGATATTGGAAACACACTGATTGTCGTTGAGCATGATACTGATACAATGCTTCTTTCTGATTACATTGTTGATATTGGGCCGATGGCTGGCACAAACGGTGGCGAAGTTGTTTTTGCGGGTACACCAGAAGAGATTTTAACTTGTGAAAATTCAATAACGGGAGATTATTTAAGCGGAAGAAAAAAAATAGAAGTGCCAGAAGTTCGCAGAAAAGCAGAAAATGGCTATTTAAAAATTAAGGGTGCATCTGAAAATAATTTGAAAAATATTAATGTAGATTTACCGATTGGCATATTTACCTGTATCACGGGGGTTTCAGGTTCAGGCAAGTCGTCTTTAGTAAATCAAATTTTGTATAAAAGGCTTGCGAGAGATTTAAACGGTGCAAGATATAAACCAGGCAAGCATAAATCTATGGATGGTATTGAAAATTTAGACAAAATAATTAATATAGACCAATCACCAATAGGGCGAACTCCACGTTCTAACCCTGCAACTTATACGGGTGTTTTTGACATTGTGCGTGATGTTTTTGCCGAAACTACCGAAGCAAAAATCAGAGGCTATCAAAAAGGCAGATTTAGCTTTAATGTTAAAGGTGGGCGTTGCGAGGCTTGCTCGGGCGATGGCATAATAAAAATTGAGATGCACTTTTTGCCTGATATTTATGTTCCTTGCGAAGTTTGCGGTGGAAAGAGATATAATCGAGAAACTTTGGAAGTTACGTATAAAGGCAAAAATATAGCCGATGTTTTAGATATGACGATCGAAGAAGCATACACATTTTTTGAAAATATTCCACGCCTTAAAGATAAGATGCAAACGCTTAACGAGGTTGGGCTTTCTTATATCAAGTTAGGTCAGTCTTCTACAACTCTTTCAGGTGGCGAAGCTCAAAGGGTTAAGCTTGCAACAGAGCTTTCTAAGAGAAGCACAGGTAAAACTGTGTATGTTTTAGACGAGCCAACAACAGGGCTTCATACCTACGATGTTCATAAGCTTATAGGCATACTCCAAAGGCTCACAGAGGGCGGAAACACTGTTGTTGTTATTGAGCATAATCTTGATGTAATAAAAACTGCTGATTATATTATAGACTTAGGCCCTGAAGGTGGCGATGGTGGCGGCAAAATCGTTGCAAAAGGCACGCCGGAGCAGGTTGTAAAATCAAAGGGTTCATATACTGCAAAATATTTAAAAGAAGTTTTATAGCAAATTAACCTAAAATGTGATATACTATATAAAAAGATTAGAAATAGGTGTTTGTAATGAAGTTAGAACTTGTTATATTTGATATGGATGGGCTTATGTTTGACACTGAAATGGTGTATTACAAGGCTTTTATTCGTGGGCTTAAAGAATTTAATTTAGAATTTGATAATGATGTGTTTTTAAGTTCTATCGGCACAAGTTTTATAAAAACTCATGAGATTCTAACTGAAAGGTACGGCAGATTTGTAGATATTGATACTTTGCTAGACAAAGTAAATTCTTACAAAGACGATATTGTTTTAACCGAGGGTTTGCCTATAAAAACAGGGGTTTTAGAGCTTATAGAATTTCTTGATGAAAATGGTATTAAAAAGGCGATTGCAAGTTCTAGTTTTAGAGAGATTATTCTCGAAAACCTTAAAATTTCAGGCATTAAGAACGATTTTGATTATATAATTTCGGGTGCAGAGCTTAAAGCATCTAAGCCCGACCCTGAAATTTTTACAAAAACCTGTGCTGATTTAGAAATACATAGAGATAACGCTATTGTGCTAGAAGATTCATTAAACGGACTTAGAGCGGCGTATTCGGCAGGAATTAAGTGCATTGTTGTGCCTGATATGCTTCCGCCAGATGCCGAAATGAGGGAAAAAGCTTGGCGTATAGAGGAAAATCTTTTAATTGTGCGGGATTTGGTTAAAGAGATTATGGGAGGCTAAATTGAAACTAGAACTTGTAATTTTTGATATGGACGGTCTTATGTTTGAAACTGAAAAAATCTATTTTGAAAGTGCGGTAAAAACGCTTAAAGAAATGGGGCACGAACACGATATTGAAACACATCTAAAAACTATTGGAACGGCGTGTAAAGATGCAGGTGAAATATATCAAGGCAAGTATGGTTGCTTTGACGATTATGCCAGTTTTTGCGAGAATATAAGACAAAACAAAATAAATTACGTACTCATTAATGGTATACCAATTAAAATAGGGCTTTTAGAGCTGTTAGAGTTTTTAGACGAAAATGGCATAAAAACAGCAATTGCAAGTTCTAGCCCTATGGAAAATATTCTTAAAAACCTTAAAACAACAGGGCTTACACATGAATTTGATTATATAATTTCTGGCAACGACTTAGCTCGTTCTAAGCCCGACCCTGAAATTTTTGTAAAAACTTGCAAAGACTTAAATATATCTAGGGATAATGCTATCGTTTTAGAAGACTCATTAAACGGGCTTAGGGCGGCGTATTCGGCGGGAGTTAAATGTATTGTGGTACCTGATATGATTTCGCCAGATGCCGAAATGATGGGAAAAGCTTGGCGTATAGAAGAAAATCTTTTAGATGTAAAAACTTTTTTAGAACATATGATTGGGGGCTAAAATATGGAAGATACTTTTATAGTAATAATGCTTAAAAATAGCCAAACAGGATTTTTAGAAACAGAGCTTGGTAGCTACAAAGTTGCTGAAAACGAAAACTTAATACACAATATATACGTTCTAGAAAATAATTCTAAAAAAGAGGTTTATATGCGTCTTTCTGTTTGCCGTGAGCTTTTAGATTGGGAATTTTCGGCTGTTTTTGATTACTATGATATAGATGTTTTTAAAGATATTGCTATAAAAGTAATTGAAGATGATGAGGGCTACAACCCCATTTGGGAAGTTGTGTTTGAATTTACAGAAAATGATGACGAGATGGAGCGAATTATTGAAAATATTTTAAAAATCCACAGGACAGAACTTGATGAAGTTTATGAGGAAATAAAAAGCAAAGAGAGTGATTATTCAAATGAAGATAGGGTTTAATATTAAGTATTTTATAGTGTTTTTAGCCCTATTTATTGCAACGGTGTTTATAGCAATATTTGCAACGGGAGTTTTGCGTGAGCATATTGGCGATGTTATTGTGGTTATTGTAATTTATGCTTTTATAAAGTCTTTTATTAAAAATGAAATTAAGCTTTTATGGCTTTACATATTTATTTTTTCTGTTTTAATTGAAGTTTCGCAATATTTTAATTTAGTTGAACGTTTAGGTTTTTATGATAACACAATCATAAGAGTAGCTTTAGGCACAACATTCGATTTTTGGGATATAGTTTGCTATTTTGCGGGTTGTATGATAATTTTAGCATTTGAAAAAGTGATTGTTCCTAAATATTTAAAACACAGAGCAATTAAAACAGGCGTGTCCTAAATCTGAATATTTAGAACACGCCCCACGCTCTGGAGGAGTTATTAACAGCATAGCAATAAGTTGATTTGCTATAAGGCCTGTGTGGTTAAAATGCCACACAATATATAATATTAAAAAAAGTAGACAAGTGTTACAGGAAGGGCGAAAATTATGTACAAAAGAATATGCTTAATTTTTTTAAGTGCTTTATTTTTTGGAAACGTTATATATGCACGCATAGTTAATCAAGACGAGGCATATTATCTTAGATTAATAAACCAAAATAACCCCCTTCCTGATAATTATGAACCAGAAAATATGATTAATATTGCCCTTTATGTTCGCTCAACAAGATCAGAAATTTGGATGGAAGAACGTGCGGGACGTAGTTTTATAGAAATGGTTAATTCGATGGTTTTAGATGGTGTTGAAGATATGGCTGCTGTTAGTGGCTTTCGTGATTTTTCGCACCAAACAACTCTTTTTAATAGGCAAGTTGCAAGGCATAGCTATTTATCTTCCGAGGAGGCCTTTAGAAGAGCCGCAATGGTTGTTGCACCGCCCGGTGCAAGTGAGCATCAGTCAGGGCTTGCAATAGATGTTTCTTCTTCGCAGGTTTCGTTTGCTCTTTCGCAAAGATTTGAAAATACTGATGCGTTTACATGGCTTTTAGAAAATGCACATAAATATGGCTTTATAATTAGATACCCTAGAGATAAAACATATATTACAGGAATAGTTTATGAGCCTTGGCATTTAAGATATGTTGGAGTGTTTCATGCCGAAAGAATGGTGGAGCTAGGGTTAGTTTTAGAGGAATACTGGGAAACTTTAGAGATTTCATCCACTTTGGCGATTACAACAACTATAGAATCAGAAAACAGGGCTGAAGAGGAGAATAGAGATGGATTGGCAGAAAGAATTAGACGTTTTCTTAGCAGATTTTAAATATAAAAATGATGTTAGTGGTATACTGGTTTGTGGGAGTTTTATTACAGGCAACCCATCAAAGCGGTCTGATTTAGATGTGCATATAGTGCTTAATGAAAGTGTTTTGTATAAAGAGCGTGGAAATAAAATAGTTAACGGGCTTTTGATTGAGTATTTTGCAAATCCTTCACGTGAGATATTAAAGTACTTTAAGTGGGATATAGAAGACAAGAGCCTTATGGCACAGACGCAGTTTGCAACAGGCGAGATTTTGCTTGACAAAAATGGTGATATTAAACATTTGAAAGATATTGCATTGAAGGAGATTGAAGAGTTTTATCAAGATCAAGAACCTGCTATGTCAGAACTTGCAAAATATCACTTGTGGGATATGGCAGACGATTTAGCTGATGCGTTTGAAAACAATAAGCCAGAGTTTGATTTTTTATATTTCAATTTTTTAAATAATTTAATTTCTAGCTATATGAGCACAATTAAAATGCCCTACAATTTTAAAACGATACTTGGAAATGTTAATAGTGATATTGTTAGAAAAAAATATTTGTTAAAAGAATTGCCCGATGTAGAAATAAAAAATTTGATTGAAAAATGTATAATTACTACGGAAAAAGAAGAAAAAGTGGAATTGTTTCAAATATTAACTAACAAAATTTTAAATAAATTTGGCGGTTTTGAAATTGATGGTTTTGCGTTTAAAACTAACTTATAGGAGCGTATCAATATGACTGACTATGTAAAAAATATGAGGAAATACATTGGCCATGAAAGACTTTTGCTAGTTGGTGCGGGAGTTGCTATTCATAAAGACGGTAAAATACTACTTCAAAAGCGCAAAGATAATGGCTGTTGGGCTAATCATGGTGGTGCAGTTGAAATTGCCGAGAAGGTAGAAACAGCAGCAAAACGTGAGCTTTTTGAAGAAACGGGACTTATAGCCAATTCTTTAGAATTTTTGGGCGTTTTTTCTGGCGAAGAGCTTTTGTATACGTATCCAAATGGTGATATGGTTAGTTTTGTTGTGATTCTTTACTTGTGTGAAAATTTTTCGGGAGAAGTAAAAGGGCAAGAAGAGGAAGTTGCAGAACTTAAGTGGTTTTCTATTGACAATTTGCCAGAAAATATTTCTCCGCCTGATAAACCTATGATGGAAGCTGTAGTCAGAAAATTAAAAAAGGTGTGATTTTATGAAGATTACATTT
>WQZK01000130.1 GCA_009780765.1 Defluviitaleaceae bacterium | reverse complement strand
GCGAAATCAAACTTAAGTCAACAAATACAGGAATTAAGCTTTGCGGAAGCAAATCGTCAAGCGAATTTTTAAAATCTTTATTTGCAAATTTTTCAAAGTCCTTTAAAAGCCTTGTGTCTAGCTCTTTTTCAGAAAGTGCAGGCTTCAGGTCGATAAAAATATCTAAATCACTCTTAATCCCAACAATTTTGCGGCTTGCAGTTAGCACCAATGGCCCGCTTATGCCCTTGTGGCTAAAAAGCATTTCGCCAAAGCCTTTATATATCACTTTTTTGCCTTGTTTTACGCTTAGTTCAACATTTTTTAGGCTTACTCCCGCCAAATTTTTGACCCAGTTTTCTTTTGCTTCTATAGACACAAGAGATGGATATAATGCAGTAACCTCATGGCCCATTTTCTTAGCAAATTTATACCCATCACCAGTTGAACCCGTTTGCGGATAAGAAAGCCCGCCAGTTGCGACAATAACTTTATCGCAAGAAATATTTTCGCTCGCCGTCTTAACCGCAGTAATTTTGCCGTTTTCTGAAACGATATCTAACACTTCGGTATTTAACCTGATTTTTACGCCTAGCTCTCGCATAGTTTTTTCTAAAACCCGAGTAACATCGCTAGACTTATCGGATTTTGGAAAAACACGATTTCCGCGTTCAACCTTAAGCGGTAGCCCAAGCTCTTCAAAATATTTTATGCAAGTTTCAGCATTAAACGCATAAATCGAACTGTATAAAAAGTATGGATTGCCGATAATATTTTTTAAAAACTCTTCTTCATCGCAAAGGTTTGTGATGTTGCACCTGCCTTTGCCCGTTATATAAAGCTTTTTGCCAAGCTTTTCGTTTTTTTCAAGAAGAATTGTTTCATTGCCATTTCTTGCTGATTCTATCGCTGCAACCATTCCGGCTGCTCCGCCACCTATAATTATAGTTAAAGGACTCACTGTATAACACCCTGTTTCTTTAAAAACTCCAGTGCATTACAAGCCGCCACCTGCTCGGCTTCTTTTTTGCTTTTGCCAATACCTTCGCCTAAGAATTTGCCTTCATGGCTAACAGTTGCGTGGAAAGTTTTGTCATGGTCTGGCCCTTTAGTATCAATAATTTCGTAAACAAGTGCTTCTTTGCTAAATGCCTGAATAACTTCCTGCAAATGTGTTTTATTATCACTGGTTCTAAAGGTTTTAAGCGTTTCCTCAATATCGCCTTCCATTTGTTTTATAACAAAATCAAGTGATTCCAAAAACCCGCCATCCAAGTAAATCGCACCAATAACCGACTCAAAAGCATCTGCCAAAATCGAATCCCTTTCACGCCCACGGCTACTATCTTCACCACGGCTCATAAGCAAAAACTCACCAATATTAAGCTTTCTTGCCCTTTCTGCAAGAGCAGGTTCGCAAACCAAGTTTGCTCTAAATTTTGTAAGCTCGCCCTCTGGCATGTCTGTAAAACGCTTGTAAAGAAAGTGACTTACGCTAATTTCTAAAACAGCATCGCCCAAAAATTCTAGCCTTTGGTTGTTTCTAATAACTACGCTTTTAGCCGCTTTCTGTTCGTAAGAATACGAGCCATGCGTTAAGGCTTCTTTTAACAAGTCTTGATTTTTAAATTTATATCCTATATTTTCTTCAAATTTATTTAACATCATGTTCTTTAGTAACCCCTAGCTCTTCTTCAATTTTTTTCGTTATGTTATTTGAAATAAACGTGTATGCTTGATTTATGGCAGATTTGATCGCCTTTTCATCCGAACTACCATGTGCCTTAACAACAAGCTGCTTAAGCCCCAAAAATGGTGCTCCGCCAATTTCTTTATAATCAAATTTCTTTCTGATATTTTTAAAAGCACCCTTTGCGAGTAATGCCCCGATTTTGCTTTTTGTGGTAGACATCAGCTCGTTTTTAATAATACTCATCAAAGTTGAGGCTAACCCTTCGGTATGTTTTAAAATAACATTGCCAACAAATCCATCGCACACGATAACGTCTGCCTCGCCCGACATAATTTCCCTCGCCTCAATATTCCCACAAAAATTTACGTTTGAGTTTTTTAGTAGCTCATAAGCTTCTTTCGTTAAAACATTTCCTTTTTCAGCCTCTTCGCCAATATTCACAAGATGCACCCTAGGTTTTTCCACCTTTAGCACATTTTCCATATAAATTTCGCCCATCTTAGCAAACTGTACCAAAAATTCTGGCTTAGAATCTACATTCGCACCAGAATCGCACAAAAAAACATATCCCGTTTTTGTTGGCAAAAGCGTTGCAAGAGCAGGGCGCAGAACTCCTTTAATTCTGCCGACAATAAGAGTGCCACCAGTTAAAACAGCACCCGTATTTCCCGCAGAAACAAAGGCTTCCGCCCTGTTTTCTTTAAGCAAATTTAAACCAACTACTATAGACGAATCTTTTTTTTCTTTAATAGCAACCGTTGGCGTTTCGTTCACATCTATAACTTGGCTTGCATGGGCAATTTCGAGCCTATTAGAGTCAAACGCAGGCACATCCACACCTTTAAAGCAGGCTTCAATCTGCTCTTTGTCGCCCGTTAAAATTATTTTTATATCACTATTTTCAGAAATAGCCGAAACCGCACCCAAAACAGACGAAAGTGGTGCATTGTCGCCGCCCATAGCATCTAAAACAATTGTGTATTTGGCCATAATGCTACCTCCTCTTGTTTCTCCTGTTTATATGTGAAATTCTATCGGTAGAAGAACGTACCCAGTCTTTAAACTTTTCTTCAAACTCTTCTTTCGATTGTAAAGTAACAGGTGCGGCTTCGGTTTCTTTGATAGATAAGGTTATTCTGCCCGTTTCTGCATCTATATCCAAAATTTTAACTTCAACCTCATCATCAACTTCAACAAATTCGTTTATATCGTCAACAAAACCGTGCGATATATGCGATATATGCACTAATCCCGTTTCACCGCTCTCAAGTAAAATCAACGCCCCAAAAGGCATGATTTTTGTAACTTTGCCATCTACTATGCTGCCAATTTCTAAACTCATAAAAAACACCTCTTTTTCAATATAAAAATATTATAACACAAATAACACGTAAATACAAATTTGTGTTATAATTATTTTGGGTGATTAATTTGGGCAAAAAATTTATTGAAAATATAGAAATTGTTAAAATAGAATTTCCAAACAAAGGCATTGGCTTTTATGAAGGAAATAAGGTTTATGTAAAAAATGCAATACCTGGGCAGGTGGTGCTTTGCCAAACTTCTAAGAAAAAGGGTAATTATCATGGTAGACTTTTGGAAGTTACCAAAAAATCACCACTAGAAAGCGTCGAAGCTTGTGAAAGCTTTGGATTATGCGGCGGCTGTGTTTTTCAAGGAATACCTTACGAAGAAGAATTGCTTATAAAAAAACAGATGGTTGAAGATTTGTTTAAAAAAGCTAGAATTAACACGGATTTAGATTTTGAAATAATAGAATCGCCAACAATCACGGGCTATCGCAACAAAATGGAGTTTTCTTTTGGCGATACTGAAAAAAGCGGCCCGCTTTCTCTTGGTATGCGTAAGCGAAATAGCAATTACGAGGTGGCTTATGCTGGGTGTTGCAATATCGTAGATGAAGATTACAGAAAAATTCTTAATGCTACACTTGATTTTTTTAAAGAAAATAACGAAGAGTTTTACCACAAACTAAGGCATACAGGCGTTCTTCGCCATCTTGTTGTTAGAAAAGGTATAAACACGGGTGAAATTTTGGTGAATCTTGTTACAAAGGGTATGCCAAAATCAGATTTGCAGGAATTTAAACATAAACTCCTAAATTTAGGCCTTTGTGGTGAACTTGTAGGCATACTTCACACGGTTAATAATTCGCTTTCAGATGTTGTTCTAGCCGATGCTTTGCACATCCTCCACGGCAGAGATTATTTTTATGACGAAATTTTAGGGCTAAAATTTAAAATATCGGCATTTTCTTTTTTTCAAACGAATACACTTGGGGCAGAAAAACTATATTCTACAGTGCGTGAATTTGTTTCAGATATGCAAGTTGAAACCATCTTTGACCTATATTGCGGAACAGGCACAATAGCCCAAATTTTAAGCAAAAACGCTAAAAATGTAATAGGTGTAGAAATTGTTGAAGAAGCCGTGTTTGCGGCAATAGAAAATGCCAAAATAAACGGTATAGAAAATTGTGAGTTTATAGCTGGTGATGTGCTAAAAGAGGTTACAAATCTTTCTGATAGCCCTGATATTATAATTTTAGACCCTCCTCGTGATGGTATCCACCCAAAAGCCATACATAGCATTATAAATTTTAATGCAAAAAGAATGGTTTATGTTTCTTGCAAGCCTTCGAGCCTTGTAAGAGATTTAGAAATATTTTTAGAGAATGGATACTCAATTAAAAAAACTCGTCTGCATGATATGTTTCCGAGAACCTATCACGTGGAAACGGTTGTTTTGCTTGAAAAACTATAATTTAACAGTTGACCTGTGCCTCTAAATTTTGATATAATTACATTGAAGTTGATTATTTGAAAGGAGTTTTGCTTAATGAATAAACGTACATTGGAGACCGTATTGTGCTAGCAAGGGCTATCGCATAATTTAAAATTAACGATGCCCTTGCGTAACCCTAATTTAAAATTTTAGGAGGAGCACGATGGGCTATAAAAAAGTAATCTGTGTATTGCCAAGCGATTTGCTAATGGCAGTACAGCAATATGTTGATGGAGAATATATTTATATTCCTAGAAAAGCCGAAAACAAAAAGCAATGGGGAGAACTCAAAAACAGTAGGCACCAACTTGATAAACGCAATCTAGAAATTTATGCAAAGTATCAAAATGGCGTATCTGTTAAAGAATTATCATTAAAATATTATCTATCACCTAAAACCATATATAAAATACTCTCTGCTATAAAGAAAAGCAGTTAGGCAGAAAGGCGACGTGGATTTCATCTTGTGTCGCTTTTTTGTTTCTTAAATATTTAATAGGTTGCTTATTAGAGGTGACCGTGTTATGATTTTTCTGTAGCTACAATAGTTAGAGAGGAGAATGTTTTTTGAAACGTAATAATGAGAATGTATCAAACTGGGAGGTTTGTATACATTAATATAACAAAACCTCCCATAAAGTTGAAAAACAACAACTTTTAGGAGGAAATAACTTGAACAGAGAAAATAAAAGAAAAAAATATATTAAGGGCTATTATCGCCATAATGCTTGTAACGATAGCTTTAAATGCAAGGTATGCGGACACTTTGTTGTTCCGCACGGTGCAGCAAGCGAACATAGAAATCATTGCCCTTGTTGCCTATCAAGCCAGCACTTAGATAATGAACCGGGAGACCGCGAAGCGGATTGCGGTGGAGCCATGGAAGCAATAGGCGTTTGGGTAAAAAAAGGCGGCGAATGGGCAATAATTCACCGTTGTAGAATTTGTGGACATTTAAGCTCTAATCGCACCGCTGCTGATGATAATCCATTAAAGCTAATGTCGGTTGCCTTAAAACCATTAGGAAACCCGCCTTTTCCTTTAGAACGAATTGAAGAATTAACAAAGCTTATGAGCAATGAATAGGCTTGTATCTAAACAAGCCGTATATTATCATCAGAGTTGTAACAAAATTGATTTTTTGCTGAAACGTCATGGCGGACTTGATCCGCCATCCCATCTGTAAATCAAGAGGCAGGAAATTGCGGTGCTGAACTTGGTTCAGTGTCGCAATAGAGTTGTTCCGAAATTAAAAAATATAAGCTAAGAACGTCACTGCAAACCCCTGTAAGGGGTGAAGCAATCTCTAGTGGTTTTGCTGTGCCTTGGCACTTTCGCTTTGCGAAAGCGGTCTTTGACCGGTTTTCCGCAGGAAAACTGCTTGGACTGGCTTCGCCACTCTG
>WQZK01000129.1 GCA_009780765.1 Defluviitaleaceae bacterium | reverse complement strand
TGACTTACAGAAGTTTTTTTATGTAACTCTTGTAAAAAGTTATACTTAAGTATTTCAACAGCTATAACGGCAGCCTCTTTACCAACTTTTTTATCATTTAACCCATCTGCAATAACAGCAAATATTGAATTTTTGTTTGGAAGTATAGCAAAATAATCATTTTGATTATCTCTATTTCCTATAAACTGAGCGTTGCCAGCTAACATACCATTTTCAAATTCAAAACCATTATCTACTTTTTGCTTTCTATCAAGCACAAAAACTTTTATATAAACCAATATTGCGATAATAGAAACAATAAGAACCAAAGTGGTATTTGTCATAGTGAGTTACCGACATCTCTTTCGCGAGCAGACTTAAGTCCATCTCTTTCATTATCTCTTGCGGCATCAACCTCTTGCCATTCAAAGTTCTCTCCACAAAGTGGGATAAATAAAAACTTGCTCTTGCCAAGCTCGATAGAATCATAAGGTGCAAGCTCTATAGGTGAGTAAACCGCTTCCTCATTAACATAAACAAGCCCTTGCGAATCTCCAGGTAATAATAATGTTTTTCTTTTTTTAGGGTCATACACAAAAACAGCATGATTGCGTTTTGCTATGTAGTTATCACCTAAAATTTGAATATCCATACCATCAGCTCTACCCAAGAAATTTTTCTCAGTTAATATCTTATAATCTCTGCCCTTAGAAGGACCATCTATACAAACAAGCCACCCCGTAACAGGATCCATAACCTCTAAATCGCCTATATAAGGCATCGTATCATTGTAATTACCTGCAACATCTTCCTCTACATTTTTGCTTAAATTAACCGCCTTAGAACAATAAGGACAAATATTTCCGTACCTTCTTGAACTGAACAAGTGCCCTTCTGGACAGCGTGTAAGTGCCATGTACATTCCTCATTTCACTGTAATATAGCAATTTTACTTATTAAAATACGCATACTTCACGCCTTTGCTGCAAAGTTTGAAATTACAATAAGTTAATTTGCTTTAATAAATTTTATCTGACCAAAATTTTAGCCTTAGAAATATAAATAATATCGCCTTCATCAATTTTATAAGATACATTAGGTTTTAACCTAAGAGCATACTCTTCTCCTCGCTTTTTTACTCCAACGCCATTAAAAGAATTTAAGTCTTCAATATACCAAAACCCATCTGAATAATTTAAAACTGCATGCTCGTTTGATATAAACGCATTATAATGAGTGTCGCCAAGTTCGATATCAACTTCCTTAGCTGGCGTTCCTTTTCCAATAAGAAAAGAAGTTGAGCCTTCAGCATACCATTCTTTTTCACGCTCTCCATCTCGCGTTATTAATATAAAACGCTTGATAGACAAGTCTTCTATTTTTTGATTTTTTTTACTACGTTTATATTCAATAAATAACCATGAAAATGAAATAGCAAAAAGAGCTATTGTTCCGATAATTCTTAAACTTAAATCTTCATTTATAAAGTACAAATAGAAGATAAAAATTGCTTGACCGAGTATAATTACGATTGCCAGTACATATGAAAGTATTTTTTTTAAACGTTCGTTGTCGTTCAGAAAAATCCCTCCTTAAAATTTTCTTTTTCTCAAAATGCTTTTCAATCAGCACCATACACCAAGCAAAATGCAAAACCACAAAGCGTTTTGCTACTCTCGTATATCACTGTTTCAAAGTTATTTTCTTTTTCCAAATATTTTTTCAAAAGCTTCACTTGTTTTCATTGGCTTAACTTTATCATTTTTAGTTTTTAACTCTGGAGAGTTGCTCTTAGGATTAAAGCCAAAAAAATCCTCAAAAGCATTGCCTGTACGCATGAAATCAGACTCGCTAAGGTTACGGCTGGCTCTTTGAGCTGCTCCTTTAGTCGATTGTCCTGTAGAGCTATTTTGATGTGATTCATTTCTCCCTGTGCCAAACATTTTTCTATCGTACTCAGCTTTTTTAGCTTCATCACTTAAAACATCATAAGCCTCACTAATTTTCTTAAAAACTTCTTCAGCCTGCTTATTGTTAGGATTTGCATCGGGGTGAAATTTCTTTGCAAGCTTTCTATACGATGCTTTTATCTCTTCAACTGCTGCTGTATTTTTAACTTGCAAAACTTTATAATAATCATTCATTTATATTAAACCTCATATTAATCCAACTTAAAACATGGTTTGCACAAGTGAAAGCACTTGAACTGCGTTGGAAGTGCTTTGAGCGATAGCAAACTATGATTTTAAATTAGGATTATTATCATTAGAGAAATAAAGGAGCTACGCGAATGCGCAACTCCTTTAGCAAGTAATACTAACTCCAATCAAACTTTGTGATTTGCCTTCGTCAAACTGGCGTAGCCACTTTCGCAAAGAGAAAGCACTGAGGCAACGTTCTGACTAATAGAAAATCCAAATGTTTGTTAAAAATTAGTATAAGCTGTTAGACGCCATATCCGCCTTCAACTGTTGTTAAATCAAACAAATCTTTTTTCTGTCTGATTGTAAGTTCAAACGTCCCAGCACCTTCTGTATCGAAATACTTTTCAGTATAATCAACTATAAAAGCTTGTGGGAAGTGTACTTTTCTTACGATTTGACTTGCAACAACAACCTCAATAGTAGCTTTTCTGTAACTATCAGCAACTTCAGCTCTAACTAAAGACCATTTAGAGATTTTCATTGTATCGTCAGCTGGCTTACCGTCAACCGCTGTTAGTATTTTTCCTCTAATTATCATTGTGTTTACAACATCTGATGAACGTGCATTAGAATCATCTGGTGTATCTGTCATAAAATCACATGATATAATGCTATGCTCGTCAAGAGTAATTGCGTCTGCACCTTCAATTTTTAATCTTAAACCCATGATTAAATCCTCCTATTTTAAATTTTATTTATAACACTTAAAGAAGTGAATTTACACCGCTTTAGCATTTTTATTAAGAACAATTTCAAGATTTTTAGTGTTTCCACCAAAGCTAATATCTACATTACAAACATTGTATTCTTCTTCAATATTATGCGAAATATCGTCATGCGGCAATAAAACTGAGTTAATAAATCCAGTTTTCGCACGCCATGCACTCTTTTGGCTTGCAGGATTTGCACTAAAGAAGAATGTAACATTATCGTGCTTATAATCGCTTGTTTGTGCTCTCATCATACGAGATACGTAAGTTGCTGTGAGCGTTTTGTAGAGGCTTTCATATTCATTTTCAACAACCTGCATACTTCTTGCTTTATATACAGTTACTTGTTTTAAATCCTTACCGTCAACTTGATTGTTATCAGAAGAGAATATAAAGCCAAAGTTTCTGTTGTTTATAGTATCTTTAATACTATTCGTATAACCACTTATCTCTTTTGCAAGAGTTGTAGGTATTCTTAGTGCATAATCCGAAGCTTCTATATCAAAGCGAACGCCTGGATAATCTTTTGTAACATTTTTAAATCTTGTACGTAAAAACTCTGGGCATTGGTAAGAAGACGTTATCCCAGCAGCTAAATAACTAGCAGGAACGTATACTCCTTCTATCCACAACTTAAGAAGGTCTTTTTTCTCTTGAGAAATTTCTGCACCTTCATCTGTCGCAACCATTAACGAATCAAGGATTAGTCCTGATTTGTTCTTAGGCACAATACTCATGTTAGGCAAACAAGCAATAGCATATTCGCTATAGTCTTGCCTTGTTAGCACTGTTGTACGATCTATGTATTCATCAACACCTTTTGTTGCAACCGCAGTAAACGAAGTTTCTTCACAAGTTTCAAAGCTAAAGAATGTTTGAACTTTGTAATCACAAATGCCATACAAGAGCGATGTAAGATTTTCCATAGCATTAACATCTGGCTTAATAACCTTTTTGTTGCCTTTGAAACGCTCACGAGTAAGTTTAACATTATTTTCAAGGTTAAATTCGATATCACCAACAATTCCAAACCAGATGGTGTTTCTAAAATCGTTCTTGTTATTAACTGTATTTAAATATACTTGTAACCTAGGCATATAGCTACTTTTTGTAAGCATATCAAGCTTGCTGTTACAAACAAGCATTGTTGGAAGCATACCTTTATTTTTAGATTTATACTGATCAAAATAAACAAAAACACCAAGTATTTTTTCAATTAAAGGCTTTGCTACTTTAATAAAATCATTCTTTGTTTCTTGATAAAAAGCAAGATAGTTGTTGTAATTTTCAACTTCTTTTGGTACATCAAGCTCAGTTGAGTTAGTAACCGGCAATGGACAAAATGTACGCACTACAAGTTGTGAAACATAATCTGTAGGATTTTCATTCACATTTTCATAATCTTCTTTAAAAGCCGATATGAGTGCATTGTTTGTAGTTTCCTCTGCAATCATAAGCTCTGTAGATTCGTTTCTTGGGCGTTCGATAATCTTAAGCTCGCCTTCTTCTCCCATTGTAAGCTGGCCTGCAATAAATTTTTCTGCTCTGTCGCCTTCATTAGCACGGCCTGCTAAAAGTCTTTGCTTAGAATCATCAATAGCTAAAGGCAACATAGCCATTATGTTGTTATATGACTTGCTAGCTTCTTCAAACTTAATATTTAGCTTATCTGCAATATCAAGTTTTAACGGATCTCCTTCGTCTAATTTTTCATACTCGCCATACAAGTAATGAATCTCTTTACGAGTAAAACGAATATCATCCATAACTTTTTTAGGAGAAATCATATCCAGTATTTTATCAAAACGAAAATCAACATTTTCAATTCCTTGAGAACGCTTTGTTTGTATCATCGTTAATAACATTTTAACAAAATCGTTATTACGGTCTAGAGGAATCTCCTGTATACAATCCTCTGGTATTGCTGTTGGTTTCTTTAAAGTGTAAATAACTTTTTGATTAGCCGCATTGAAAAAACTGTATATAGTTGGTTCAAACTTATCTAAAAATTCATCAAATGACTTTATAAGTAAATGACCATTAATTTCTTTAACTTTGTCATCATCAACACTCTCAAGACCTTTTACATCGCCTATCAATGTTAATAAATCTAGCTTTTCTGGATTTATCTCATCAAATAGTATTGTTCGGTTGGTTTGATTTATTATTTCCACAGCATGTCCTCCTTCAATAAATATTTGCACCATATTGTGCTAATTACATTCACTTTTCAAAATTCAGACCTTGTTTAGCTTATATATTCTTAGCATTTTAAGGCTCGTTTTAGTAATTAGTTACATGATACCACATTTTTCTTTTTTAGTCAACAACATTTTTCGACAATTTATTATTATTTTTTTTTACTATTTGTATTATTTTTTTGTTAAATAAAAAAACATATTTTCATACGTATAAACATGCAAAAATGTGTTGTGCTATATATATCATTTTTTAGAAGTAGTGGCTCTTTATCCTCATCTTTGATAAATGTAAACTGATTGGAACTAGCATTAACGATATTAAGAGATTAGCAATCAATTCCGAGAGGCTATAGATATAGATAGAATTGCACGAGAGTTTAACAAAGATATTTCATTTGGTATGTTTCCGTGTGGGTGCTGTGGCGATGCTAGTGATTTATTAGCTCAGTTTTTATTAGAAAGCGGTATCAAAACATATTATGTTTGTGGTACATATAAAGATTGGTTTCATGCATGACTGATAACTAAGAATGAAATTATTATAGATATCACTGGTGATCAATTTAAATATAGTTCTGATTTTTTAGCTGTTACAATATCTAATGGTAAACAGCAAATGGAATTGAGCAAGAGCGCGCAAGGGAAGTCAGTTGTTCACATAAATAATTCAGACTTAAAGGACGTTGTTCTGCAACTTCCCTCCCTGCCCGAACAAACAGCAATCGGCACATTCTTCCGCACCCTTGATGAGTTACTCGCCTCTAATCAGCGAAAAGTAGATGGGCTAAAGAAGATGAAGTC
>WQZK01000128.1 GCA_009780765.1 Defluviitaleaceae bacterium | reverse complement strand
CCTCTGGCTGGTCGCCCGTTGGCTTAAACTCTGAAACTATTTCAAATTTTTGCATTATTATACCACCCTTTTTCCACAATAAGTCATCTTATTATTATACCATACCCATAGAAAAAGTTCAAGGGTTCTATGAACAAAATTTCTGTTAATTTTTACTGCTTTTTTATAATTAAATATTGACACACCCCCCGTGTGATATAATGGTAAAAATACTACTTAAAAGGAGAAAAATCGACATGAAAAAGAGTAAGAAAAAATTTGCCATAATAGGGGTTTTGGTGGCTCTAGTGATTGGTGTTATTATTTTTGCGTATAGCAGTGGGTCGAGGGATATGTCTCTAGTTGGCACTTGGAGAGATCAAAGGAGCTCTACAACTATTGAATTTTCGAGGAATGGTACTGGTGTCATAATTACTCGGTGGGGCGAAGAGTTTGACATATCATGGTCAACATCAGGCGGACGCCTAATAATAAGCGATAGATGGAATGAAAACATTGTAGATTACGCTATTATAGATAACAGTACACTTCAAATTTTCGACGAAATAGAGTTAGGCGAACTAATAAATATCGCTGGTTTATGGGCACAACCTGATGCTACAGTTCATCCGAACACTTACACACGATTGGCTAGAAACTAAAATCTAGGGACGTACTAAATATACCTCATAAAAATCCCTTAAAAATCAGGCTTTTTATGTTATTCAATTTTCCACAATCATAGTATAACACAAAAGTACCCCTCAAAAGTCTCAAATTTGTCTCAAATTTATTCAAATCATAAATTAAACAAAAAAGCACCTTTGAACTTCTTCCGAGGTGCTTTTGTTGTCATTAAACTTGTAGCAAAGCAAAAGACTTGGCTAAAGCTATGAATTTTTGATTGTCATTAGAGTTGTAGCGAAACTAAAATTTGTAGACCTAATCGTCATTGCGGCGAACGCCGCAATCCCCTTGTACTTGCTCTACAGATGGGATCCCGCATCAAGTGCGGGATGACAGTCCAGCAAAAAATAGTTTTGCTACAACTCTATTGCGGGCTTGACCCACAATCTCACAAAACAGTCGGAATGACGATAAGTACATATTTAATTATTCCGATTAACATTTTTAATTTGTATCTTAGGTTCTTGCTCTGGCTCTAAATGTAGTGAAGCCGTACATTTTTCGCCTGTCTGTGGCAAAATTATCTCAATATTTTCAATCACTTTTTTTGCCAAAATTTCTTTAATTAATTTTGGCTCAAGAGTAAGTCCGTATTGCTTTGTACTATCTTTCCAAATAGTCATTTTGCAGCCTTCTCTAAAGCGTGTGCAATAATAACCCTTTGAGTTTTCTAGTATTGTACCATCGCTACAAACTGGGCATTTTCCAAGCCCTGCTGTGTATTGCTTCTTCTTCCTTGCTTTATCTTCGGGAAAGGATACCGTGTTTTCTGCCGTTCTTGCACTATCTATTATATAATTAACGTAACGAGCGATACTGCCCATAAACCTCACACTTTCCATATTTCCCTTTGCAATAGAATTAAGCCCTTTTTCCCATTTGCCTGTGGTTTCTGGCGAAACCAGCTCAGTTGGCAAAATTGCAATAAGCTTCATGCCTTTTTCTGTTGGAATTAAGCTCTTGCCCTTTCTTTCAACATAGCCAACCTGAATAATTCGCTCGATAATTGCTGCACGAGTTGCAGGCGTGCCTATACCTGAATCTTTTAGCTGTTCTTTCAGAGTTTCATCATCTACAAACCTACCTGCATTTTCCATGGCAGATAGTAAGTTCGACTCATCATAAAGCTTTGGCGGTTGTGTTTTTTTTGCTAAAACCTCAGCATCTTTGCAATTAACGGTGTCGCCTTTTTTAACGTTTGGTAATACGGCATCTTCTTCGCCCTTTTTAGGCGAATCATCCTTAAAAACCTCTTTAAATCCAAGCTGAATCACAGTATTGCCCTGAGTTAAAAAGCTTTCTTCTAAAACAACCGTCACAATCTTCGTAACATTATAAATATAGCTTGGATAAAACGCCGCAATAAATTTGCGAGCAACCATATCGTAAACGTTAAACTCTTCAGGACTTAGCCCGCTTAAATTAGGACGTTTGTCCGTTGGAATTATCGCATGATGGTCGGTTACTTTTTTGCTATCAACTATCCTTTTTGTTATCGGCAATTTCTCAAGCCCTTTTAAATACGAAATATAGCCTGAATACGGCTCTAAATCAAGCCTATCTAGCGTTTGGTGAATTTTTGGTATCATGTCTTCTGAAAGATATTGGCTATCTGTTCTTGGGTATGTAATAAGCTTTCTTTTTTCGTACAAACTCTGTGCAATTTCAAGCGTTTTGCTTGCGGCATAGCCAAATTTTCTGTTGCATTCTCGCTGGAGTAGTGTTAAATCATACAAAAGCCCTGGAAGAACTGTTTTTTTCTCGTTTTTTATACTTTCAATCTTGCCATCTTGGTTTAAAATTTTTGCATAAATTTCTTCTGCTTTTTCTTTTTCAAAAATTTTATTTTCGTTATCTTCTTTGTTAAACCATGTGCCAAAGTATTCGCCAAAATTAGCCTTAATCTGCCAATAGTCTTTAGGCACAAAATTATTTATCTCATTTTGCCTATTTACAATAATCGCAAGCGTTGGCGTTTGAACCCTGCCGATGCTTAAAAGTGAGTTAAATTTTAAAGTGTACGCCCGAGAGGCATTTATACCAACAAGCCAGTCGGCCTCACTTCTGCACCTTGCCGAATAAAATAAATTATCGTATTCAGAACTAGGCTTCATGCTTTCAAATCCCTTTTTTATCGCTTCGTCCGTCATGCTTGAAATCCAAAGCCGTGAAAATGTTTTTTTACATTTCACATACTCGTAAATATATCTAAAAATAAGCTCGCCTTCTCGCCCGCTATCTGTTGCACAAACAATTTCTGTAACTGCTTTGTCGTTCATTAATTTTTTTAAAACATCAAGCTGCTTTTTGGTTTTGGGGTTTGGCTTTAGTTTAATACTTTCAGGTATTATAGGAAGTGCTGAAAAATTCCACTTTTTAAGCCCACTATCGTAATCTTCTGGGTCGGCTAGGGTTATAAGATGCCCAATGGCCCAAGAGATTATATGCGTATCAGAAAACAAAAAACCATCGCCCTTTTTTCTGGCTCCTAAAACTTTTGCTATATCGTTTGCAACCGATGGTTTTTCAGTTATTACTAAAGTTTTGCTCATGCTTGCACTCCTTAAAAAATTATACTACTATTTTACCACAAAAATTAAACAATTGACATATCAACTTAAAAATATTACTATATTATTAGGGATGTTGAGGATAACATCAAAAAACTCAATTTACTAGGAGGATTTTTATGAACAATTATAAAATAATATCGGATAGCTCTTGTGATTTAGCTAACTCGTACGTTGTAGAAAATGATATTGAAATTGTACCGTTTTCAGTAACTTTCGATGGTGAAAAGTATTACCGTGAAAATTTAGACATTTCACTTGAAGAAATTTACAAAAGAATGAGAGGCGACAATGTTTTCCCTAAAACGTCGCTTCCATCACCACAAGATTATTTTGATGTTTTTGAAAAATATTTAAAAGATGGTAAGGATGTTATTTGCCTTTGCTTAACATCTAAATTTAGCGGCTCGTACCAAAGTGCTGTTAATGCCATGAATATGATTAAAGACGATTATCCAGACAGAAAAATTGCCGTTATAGACTCGCAAAACGTAACAGCTTCTCAAGGATATATGCTTATGCAGTTAGTTGATATGAAAAATGCAGGCATGGAGTTTGAGCAAATTATTGAAACGGCTGAAAAAATTAAGCACGATAGAAGAATTTTTGTTACAGTTGACACTTTAGAGTTCTTGCAAAAAGGTGGCAGAGTTGGCAAAACTCAGGCTCTCGCTGGCTCTCTTCTAAACATAAAGCCTATAATAACTTTTGAAGATGGCGAGCTTATCCCTCATTCAAAGGCTAGGGGTCGAAAAAAAGCTTTAGAACAAATTATTTCTTTATGCGTAAAAGATTTAGAAGAAAAAAATGTAGACCAGTACGAATTATACGTCTTACATATAGACTGCCCAGATGATGCCGACACTTTAGTTAAAATGTTTAAAGACAGAGGCTACACGGTAAACCTGCCTATAGTTAAAATCGGTGCAACAATAACTGTTCATGTTGGTTGTGGAACAATTGCGGTTGGCTATTTCAGAAAATATAACACAATTTAGGAAATAATATAGGCTTGTAACACTTTTATACTTGTACGAATAATATATATTAAATACAAGTATAAAGGAAGTGAATTCTATGTGGTTTGGCTTTAATCCTTGGGTTGTTGGCCCTATGCACCGTTTTCCTGTTCAGCGCCACCATATGCGTCGTCGTTTTCATCATGGATGCCGCGGTATGCGTTGCGGATTCGGCCCTGGTTTTTGGTGGTAAAAATTTGGTAATAAAAAATATAATGAAAATCGGCAAGAGCGGCTCGCTTTTGCCGATTTTTTTTGCAATTATTCACGAGATTTTTGTTTATTCTTAAAAAACTCTTGACATATACAGTTTAACTGTATATAATAAATATATAGTTAAACTATATATTTGCACTTAATAATAGGAGGAAGCTTATGAGAAGAGATAAAAGCCTACCATTAACCGAAACCGTTTACTACATTCTGTTGGCATTAACTGAGCCAACCCACGGATATGTTCTTATGCAAAAAGTTGAAGAACTTAGCAATGGTCAAGTTAGATTAGCAGCAGGAACGCTTTATGGGGCTGTTGAAAACCTGCTAAAAAAGGGATTTATAGTGTCTATTCCAAGTGATGATGCTAGACGCAAGGTGTATGCCATTTCACAAGAAGGCGAAAAAATATTACATGCTGATTATCAGAGGATGACACATATGCTAAGCGTAACCGAGAAAATATTAAATGGGAGTGAATTTAAGTGAAAAAAATCAAATTCTTTCTAAATTTTCAAAAAGAAGAAAAGTGGCTTAAACAGATGGCAGCACAAGGTTATCAGCTTAAAAAGCAGGGGCCTATATATACCTTTGAACCTGCACCACCGAAACAAACAAACATAAAAATTGACTATAGGCACTTCAAGAAACAGCAAGACTTTTTAAATTACCGCTCTATATTTGAAGATAGTGGATGGCAGCATATCTCAGGCACAAAAAACAGCGGAAATCAATACTTTAAACAGATAGATGACAATAGCTATGATGATATTTTTTCCGATACCACCTCACGTGCGGGACGATATAAGCGACTAGCCAACATGATGTTGTTCATGTTTGTTATAATACTTCCACTTGTTATTATTTCGAGTACAAAAGGAACATTAGGGATTGATATTTTTTTGAATCCTAGAACATTATATTACACTCCAGGCTTATGGGAAAGAAGCGGATTAGAGTTTTGGCAAGCATTTTTGTTTGAAACACCGTTCGCTCTTATGAGAGGGCTTTCGTCAAGCATATCTCTAGC
Organism: Defluviitaleaceae bacterium; assembly: GCA_009780765.1. GTDB lineage: Bacteria > Bacillota > Clostridia > Lachnospirales > UBA5962 > WQZK01. Next base: position 408 of record WQZK01000128.1, on the reverse strand, counting down.
AATTCTTATCTCATATGTGCTATTAACAATAAAATCTTTGACATTGTATAGAAAGGCTTCAAAATCAAGTGGCAACAAATAAGCACTTACTCTGCTTTTTAAAAAAATACAAAACGCTATCAACTTTGGGATGATAGCGTTTTGTGCAATGTAATATGATTGGATTAATGTTAATTTAGGGAGTGTTCCCACTAACAAATAGTCATCTTTGCGGCTGATTAGTTTCGCCATTTCTTCGTCGCTTTTTCCTTGCGTACTCCCTCCAGTATGCTTCGTCAAAAGCTCCTCAATTGGCGAAAAATCAGACTCGCAAATATTCCCATTTTTATAGTGGGAACACGCCCTAATTCCTAAAAACTATATAATCATACCCATCAAACACTTTATTTAGTTGCTTTGATTCCTTCT
>WQZK01000127.1 GCA_009780765.1 Defluviitaleaceae bacterium | reverse complement strand
TTCAACTGCATTTGATAGAGCGATGGAAGCAGGGGTTGATGATGTAGGTGCAGGCGTTTTATTTGGGCTTTACGACTATAAGTATGATGTTTTAGGGCTAATGCTTCATAACGAACATTTAGAGAAAAAATTTGGTGCTGGGTTTCACACAATATCAGTACCTAGAATTTGTGATGCAGATGATATGTTAAACACTAGATACGAATATGCTGTTAACGACGAAGATTTCTTAAAACTTGTGGCGATTATTAGGCTTGCCGTTCCATACACTGGAATAATTGTTTCAACAAGAGAAACAAAAGAAATGCGTAAAAATCTTATAAATATCGGAATTTCGCAAATGAGTGCAGGTTCATCTACTAGAGTTGGAGGATACTCTGAAGCTCAGGCAGATATTGAGCAGTTTTCTCTCGCAGATAACAGGGATGTAAAAGAAGTTGTTTACTGGATTATGGAAGAAGGCTTTGTGCCAAGCTTTTGCACGGCTTGTTATAGGCAAGGTCGTAGCGGAGATAGGTTTATGAGGCTTGCAAAATCGGGCAATATCAAAAATGTTTGTTTGCCGAATGGGCTTTTAACACTTAAAGAATATGCTGTTGACTATGGCGATAAACGTTTTAAAAAACTGGCTAGAAAAACTACAAAAAAACATATGAAGCAAATAAAAAACAAAGAAACTAAGAAGAAAGTAACAGAAAATTTAAAACAGATAGAGAAAAAAGGTAAGCGAGATTTATACTTATAGGGGGTGTTTTCATGATAGTAACACCGCAAAGCAATAGGTTGCATGTTTGTATTTTTGGTGAAACCAATTCTGGCAAATCGGCACTATTTAATGCACTTATAGAGTCGGATGTTTCAATAGTATCGGATATTAGTGGTACAACTACTGATTTTGTGCAAAAATCTATGGAATTGTTGCCTTTTGGTCCAATAGTTTTGGTAGACACTGCTGGGCTTAACGATAACACAATTCTTGGCGAAAAACGCCTAGAAAAAACCGAAAAATTGCTTGACAGAACAGATTTTGCAATATACACAGTAGATGCAAACAAAATTAATGAAAGCACCAAAGAATATGAGGAATTTAAGCAAAAATTAGATAGCAAAAACATACCGCACTTGATTGTTTTTACTAAGAGCGATATAATTTTAGAAAAAACTTTGCAAAATGGGACTTATATTTCGATTTTTGATGAAGAAAGTATAAAAAAACTTAAAGAAATTATTTCTAACAAACTATTGGAAATAAAAAAGGATTCTGATAGTATGATAGGGGATTTGTTGTCGCCTAAGAGCACAGTTTTGATGGTGGTACCGATAGATAGTTCGGCACCAAAGGGTAGGCTCATTTTGCCACAGGTTCAGCTAATTAGGGACTGTTTAGACAATTCTATAACTTGCTATGTTACGACTGAAAAAGAACTTTCGGAAGCTCTTGAAAACATAAAAAAAATTGATTTAGTAGTCACTGATTCTCAGGTTTTTAAACTTGTAGCGGATATTGTGCCTAAAAGCGTAAAGCTTACATCATTTTCTATATTAATGGCAAGGCAAAAGGGCGATATAGATATTCTATTAAACGGTATAGATGCAATAAAACACCTTAAAGATGGTGATAAGGTTTTAATTGCCGAAACGTGCACTCATAACCGTACCCATGAAGATATTGGGCATGTTAAAATTCCAAACGCACTAAAGAAAACAACGGGCTGCAACCTAGAATTTGATTTTTCTCATGGAAGAGATTATCCTGAAAACTTAGAACAATATACTCTTATAATTCATTGCGGGGGCTGTATGATTACTGAAAGAGAGTTTAAAAGCCGAATTTCTTACGCTAAAAATGCAAATATTCCAATCACAAACTATGGCTTAGTTTTAGCCCACTGTAGCGGAATTTTAGAAAGAAGCGTTGAAATCTTAAAAGAAAGCAGGGAATTAAATGCTTAGAGATATATTAAACAAATATGAGCTAGATAAGAGTGACCTTTTATATTTAATGAATTTAACAGATAAAGATGATTTGAATATGCTGTATGAAAAAGCCTATTCTATAAAAGAAAAATTTATTGGACGAAAGGCTTATTTTAGGGGGCTTATAGAGTTTTCTAATGTATGTATTAAAGATTGTTATTATTGTGGTATACGAAAAAGTTCGCCGCAGGAGCGCTTTTCAATGACTAAAGAAGAAATTTTATCAATGGCACAGTGGGCATATGAAAATGAATACGGCTCGGTTACATTACAGTCTGGTGAGCGAAACGATGCGGAGTATGTGGAGTTTATTACAGAAATAATAAAGGATATAAAAAACCTTTCAGATGCTAAACTAGGAATTACTTTGTGCTTAGGTGAGCAAAGTGAAGAAACTTACCAAAGATGGTTTGATGCAGGGGCACACAGATACTTATTAAGAATTGAAACAACAAGCAAAGAGCTTTACAAGAGAATACATCCGAACGACGAGCTTCATTCTCTACAAAAAAGAATAGATTGCTTGGAAGCTTTGAAAAAAATAGGTTACCAAGTAGGAACGGGTGTTATGATAGGCTTGCCGAGCCAAACCGAGGAAGATTTGGTAAATGATATTTTGTTTTTCAAGGAAAAAGACATAGATATGATAGGTATGGGTCCTTATGTTGTTCATAAAGATACGCCTATGGGTATAGAAGTTTTGACAAAGAATATGGACACAGAAGAAGAGAAAGCCAAAAGATTTGAGCTAGGAATAAAAATGATAGCAATTACAAGACTTTACTTAAAAGATGTAAATATTGCTGCAACAACGGCACTTCAAGCACTTAACCCTTTAGGTCGTGAGCTTGGGCTTAAAGCTGGTGCAAATATTTTAATGCCTATAATTACTCTGCAAGAATATAGGTATGGCTACCAACTTTATGATAATAAGCCTTGTATAGATGACGATCAAAACCATTGTAAAGTTTGCTTAACGGGTAGGGTTCTAAGCGTTGGCGATATGGTTGGATTTGCAGAATGGGGCGATTCGCCGCATTTTAAAGTTAAGAATAATTCTAAATGACTTTCGTATAACGATAACGAAACATAAAAAGGAAACCTAAAATGGTCTGGCAGTTAAACGGTTTTCATGGAAAAATGGATGCACCATCAACACTGGAAGCATCCATTTTTATTGCTGTATAAAATTTCACGATTCGCGAAAGAGCCTCAAAGTGGCATAATGTGGCATTATTTATTATTTCGGCTTGTACCTGCTATGAAATTCATGTTTGGCAGTATTTGAATATTTCAAGACAAAATCGGATTTTGCTCTTGTATAACCATCTCTATCATGTTCATAGTTGGTTAATAAATCTTGTTTTATTTTGCCGTATTCCGCTACCACAACCGGATGTACAATTAGGTAATCCCGAAAATATAATTCACTCCAATCTCCCATGTATGCAACATGAAGATGAAAAACTTTATCAGCAAATCCATTAGGGGTATATCCTTTGCAGAACTTTATTTTCGTTGGGTTGCTTTCGGTTTGCATAAGCCCCCAGCCAGCTTCGGTTAGGACATTGGTCAGCTTAGTTACATCACAACATCCGTCAATCTCCAATAAAATATCTATTGTGGGTTTAGAAATAAGCCCTTTAACAGCAGTGCTTCCAATGTGACTGATACGCAGGATATTTTCTGACCCTACAATATCTATGATATGTTGTTTTTCATTCTCGTACCAGTTTATATATTGCGGATTATACTCTTTGAGAATTATAGGAAAAAATCCCCATAATTCTTCTAAGGTCATTTCTGATAGCTGCTTTTTCATTATTCATTCTCCTTTGCTTTCAAGATGTACCCCTAAATAATCTCTGCCTGTTTCTAATGACAAAAAGAGTGTGTCGTTCCATTTCTTCACTTTTTCATATAAATATGAGCAAAACACCCTAAAAATAATATTATTTTTGGGGTGTTTTCTATTTAATACCATATCATTTTTACTTTTCGCTAGCGCTCTAAATTAGTTTTTGTTTGCGAATTACTCATTAAGTAGTTAATATTTGTATCCCTACATCTGTTCAATATGGCTGTTCAGTAAATCCGATGTCAAAGCACCCTTTCTTTTTCCTTGGAGAATAGCAATATATTTTTCCATCAACATCCTCCATTCTTGAATCTCTTACTATTTATTTTGCCCAACGCTTTAGTTGTGGCATAAATTCGTTACACATTTTTCTAGCATCTTCTTCGCTCATTTTTGTTGCTTCAACAACGTGAGGGATAACGCTTTCAATCATCTCTTCAAGTGTTTCATTTGGGCTATTAAAATTACCATTCACAAAACAATAGCTGCAATAATCAGTAGATTTTGTTCCGTCAGCATTTAAGCCGTACATTTCGTCTGTTTCACCCATAGGCATGCCACAGCTTTGGCAAAATTTTTGGTTTTCCATAAGTATTTCCTCCTAAATTTTAAATATAAGCAAGAGCAATTAATAACTTCTTTCAAGAGTGTAATTATTTTGCTCTATAACTTCTCCGATTAGCGAAATGAACTCTTTAGCTGACTCGTTTTCCGCAGATTTTTTCATTGAATTTTCGGCATCAGGTAAGGTTTCCCAAATAATCCAATCTGTCCATACTCCATCAATTACCATAAGCTGGCGATTAATGAAACCTTTGCACTTTGAAAGGTAGTTTTCTTGGATTTTGTCTGATACTTTTAAGAAATCTTCGGTAGATACACCTTCTTTTAGTTTGAATGATATAATCATTCCTGTTTTTTTCCAACACTTAAGAGTAGGAAAATGTTCATTCATAACGGCTCGTGCAGTTGCTTCATCTGCCCAAACATCTGGAACAACATGTGGTAAACAACTTTCAATTACTTGTTCCATGGTTGCTTCTGGATAGAAAAAAGCTCCATTTTCATAGCAATAGCAACAATAATCTTCATTTTTACTCCCATCAGCATTGGTTGCAAAATGCTGCGGTTCTTGCATAGGCATGCCACATCTCTGGCAAAATTTTTGATTTTCCATAACTAATTCCTCCTAAATATTAAGTACAAGCTTATAATAGCATAGATAGTATGACAGCAGTGAATAGACTTTAATCCACTATTTCAAAAGTAAAAACAACAGGGTTTGCTACATTTTCGTTAAGCGGGGATATATCAACCGATTTAATTTTTAGTTTTATCCCTAGTGCCTTTTGTAATTCATATAGCCTTCCGCCTGCACATCTTTCAAAATATAATCCCACATTAGGCGGTGGGGTAATGTATGTTCCGTCTAAAGCACGTTTATAATACCCGTGTGTACATTTGAAATGAAGCGTTAGCGTGTTGTCATCATTTAATACAGGTTTCCATCTTCCAAAAGTTTTTGCAAACAGTGCCATCCTTTCATCAAGAGCTAGATGGGCATATTCTATAGCAAAGGCTTTGCGCTCTTTATCGGCACCTGCACCATTGCAGCCTCCTTGTGTTTCATATAATAGAAAGCGTTGCTCTCGAGTTAGGTGCTTGTCCATAGCTTTGGCAAATTCATCATCCCATTCAGGTTTAAGGCATTTGATTCCAATAAGATTATGCCCCGACTCTTCTTCGTATTTTTTTACAATGCCCTCAAATATAGGTAATACATCTTCAGGAATTCCACTTTTTCTTTTTTGCATTGCACTTAACATACTTTTTACCATACATTTCACTCCTTCTATTTTGCTATTATATCAAACATACCATGACAACAGTTTCCATTGTACAACTACCGAAAAACAACGGAAATAGGGGCTTTTTAACCTACAAGTTTTCACCCTACCATTCTATTCTACACTATATAATATGACACCTGTACGTCATGTTATAAAAAATATTTTTATGAACTTGTCCATTGCCGCCTATTGAAACATGGAGCGGCTTTTTTGTTTTGACGCTTTTTCTCTGATTCGTAAATTT
>WQZK01000126.1 GCA_009780765.1 Defluviitaleaceae bacterium | reverse complement strand
TTAATAATTATATAAGCTTAGAGATTTCTTTTAAATCGTCTATTATCTTTATATTTTGAGGGCATAAAGGTTCGCATTTGCCACACTCTATACATTTGTCTGCAAAACTGCCTTGCTCTTGCATTGCTTTAAAAGTTTTTTTCATATTTTCTTCTTCTCTGTACATCGCCGCTTCGTTCCAAACATTAAAGTTTCTTGGAATATTAACGCCTGCTGGGCAAGGCATACAGTAATCGCATCTAGTACAAAGATTTTTCCTTCTTGCTCTAATCTCTTCTGCAACTTTGGTAACAATTGCTGTTTCCTTTTCATCTAGCTGATTAAAGTTTTTGAATGTGTTTACATTATCAACAACTTGTTCCATCGTAGTCATCCCGCTTAAAACTGTTAAAGTGTTAGGCTTTGCAGTCCATCTAAGTGCCCAAGATGCAGCCGAAATCTCAGGCTTATGTGCTTTAAAGAGCGAATTAATATCTTCTGGAAGATTAGCAAGCTGTCCACCCCTAATAGGCTCCATGATAACAATAGGTATGCCAAGCTCTTCTGCCTGAAGATAACCTTTTTCACCTTGCTGGAACTCAGTATCCATATAATTATATTGAATTTGACAAAAATCCCAAGCATAACCACGAATAATCTCGTCAAAAACAGGGTACTTATCATGGAAAGAAAACCCTAAGTATTTGATTTTGCCGATATTTTTCATTTCTTCAAAATACTCTAACACTTCATACTTTTTAACTCTTTCCCATCTTTCTGCATTAAGAGCATGTATTAAATAAAAATCAAAATATTCAACTTGCATTTTTTCAAGCTGCTCATTAAAATATTTTTCAACATCTTCTTTAGATTCAACATAATAAATAGGGAGCTTTGTAACAACCTGCAAGTTTTCTCTTTTATGTTTTTTGATGTATCTTCCAACAAAATTTTCGCTCTCACCGCCGTGATAAGGATAAGCAGTATCAAGATATGTAACACCATTTTCAATTGCATAATCAAGCATTCTAGAAGATTCTTCTTCGTTTATCGTGCCATCTGCGTTTAAAGGAAAGCGCATACATCCAAAACCTAATAACGATATGTCTTCCTTGATTTTTCCTATCTTTCTCGTTTCCATTTTAATTCCTCCTAGGTTTTCTTAATATTTTCTTTTTCTTGCAAAAGTTTTGAAAGCTCCTGCATAAATGTATCAATATCCTTAAACTCTCTGTAAACCGAGGCAAATCTAACATAAGAAACCTCGTCTACATCTTTTAGTTTATCCATAATAATTTCGCCAATTTTATTGCTTTCAACCTCTTTTGTGCCTAAATTTATAACAGCGTTTTCAATATCGCCAACAATAGCCTCAATTTGTTCCATGCTAACAGGGCGTTTACTGCAAGATTTAACAAGCCCTGCCAAGATTTTTGCTCTTGAAAAAGCTTCACGCGTTCCATCACGCTTAACAACTGCAAGCGGTATATTTTCAACCCTTTCATAAGTTGTAAAGCGTTCTTCACAATTTTCACACTCACGCCTACGGCGAATTGCCGAAGAATCCTCCATTGCCCTAGAATCTACAACTTTTGTGTCCAAATTACTGCAATACGGACATTTCAAAAAATCACCCTCTTTTGCCTCTTTTGTTAATCACAATTCAATCAATATTTTTTTAGTTTCAACATCTACCAAGATTATATCTTCACCAATCTGAACAATTTCATCCCATGGAATTTTATATTCGGTTTCTCTTCCAAAAAAGCCAAAAATCTTACCCGGTCCAGGAACTATAATAAACTTAATCTTTCCTCTTTCACAATCTATTATTAAATCGCAAATATAGCCAAATCTTGCACCATCTTTTATATTTATAACTTCTTTTTGCCTAAGCTCGTAAACTCTAATCATAAATTTCAACTCCGAAAAACATACTACTTTATTGTATGCTCTTCTCTATTTCAAAATAATCTATTTTGCCTGTAATTATTGCGTTTAGAGTTATTTTTGCGTTATATTTTTGCGAAATTTTATCAAACTCAGCCATATTATTTAAAAAATTTATAACTTTTGCGTTAGAATTTATAGTTATTTCATTAAACTCGGTTTGCCTTAAAATCCTACTAACCATATTATATATTTTTTCTGCAATATAGTCAATATTAAGGATATAACCTTCTCCATCGCATAAGGTGCACGCCTTTTTAAAGTAAGTGTTTAAAGCAGACCTTGTATTCTTCCTTGTAATTTGCACAAAATTAAGGCTACTTGCGTTAACAAAATGCACGTTTATCCTGTCTTTTTTAAGCTCTCGCTTAAAGTGTGCCATAAGCCATTTTGTGTTTTCTTCGTCCTGCATGTCAACAAAATCAACAATAATCACGCCCGAAAGATTTCTAAGCCGTATTTGTTTTGCAATTTCTTCGGCTGCTTCTAAATTATTTTTTAAAACCGTTTTTTCTTTATTTTTCTTAGTTACAAATTTGCCTGTGTTAATGTCTACAACGTAGCAGGCTTCAGTTTTTTCTATAATTATAAATCCGCCCGATTTTAACCAAACTTTGGTGCTAAGTGCGATTTTAATTTGCTTTTCAAGGCTATAGTTATCAAAAATATTTATATCTTCGTCGTAAAACTTTAGTCGCTCGCTTATGCCGTATTCAGATAAAACATTTTTAACATTTTCTAATTCATCAAAAGAATTTATCACTACTTCGTCGATTTTATCAGAAAGCATGGTTTTTAAGCTTTTTCCATAATATAATCCATCTTGATACAATATTGCAGGCCCTTTTATATAGTGGCCTCTTTGCATCATATCTTTAAATTTTGCCATTAAAGCTTCAATTTCTCTGCCTATTTCAGAAAGCTCCATATCCTTGCTATTTGTTCGAATTATTGCCCCAAGATCTTCGTCAACCAAATCGTCCACAAATTTCTCAATTTCGTTACCTTTTTGCGTGTCCTTAATTTTAGCCGAAACAAAAACACGCTTCTTACTTGCTGGATTATGAGGAATTATTGCAACAGAACGCCCTGAAAGAGCGATTTCTGTTGTAACTCTTGCACCTTTTTCATCTGTTTCATCTTTAACCACCTGCACAATTATACTTTGCCCGATATTTATTTTTTTGTATTTTAAAAATGCGTGCTCTTTATAGTCATTAAGCTGCATAAACGCATTTTTAGAAAGCCCAATATCTATAAAAACAAACTGCTTAGATACAACGTTTTTCACAACACCAACATATATATTCCCAACAATTGAACCTTTTTTTTCACTATCCACAAACAATTCTTTTAATATGCCGTCCTCAACATAAGCCGTTTTTGTAGAAACCGCCCCAAAATCCATAATAATCTTATTCATTAAAACACATCTCAATTCTTTTGTAACCTGTTTTGTGTGGAAGGTACTCTTCGCCCGCTAAACTATATAAATATTTAACTACAAGCTCGGCTTTTAAATTCTTATTAGAGCCTGCCGAAATAAGCATTTTAAGCGTTTTTTCGCAAAGTTCTAGCTCAAATATATCTGGCCTAATATTTATTATGCTTTCTTGCTTCTTTTTATTTTTTTTAGAAACTTCTACAATATCGCTTTCCATAACCATTTTTATATGATTTTCGGTTATATTTGAATTGGCTGGCAAGTAAACCTCATATCTAGCTTTAGTTAAAGTAGATGCCGAATTTTTTTTGCCTTTTTCCGTTTTAGCTACATCAAGAATCGCAAGCCCTTCAGGCAAAACATCATTTAATTTTATTTTAATCTCTTCGATATCCGCTTCCTTTGAAAAAATTACATCAAGATACTCCGCAATGCTATGATACCCAAGGCTTAGTGGCAGTGCAAAAGAAATTTCTTGGTGCGGATTAAACCCTTGCGAATAAGCAACAGGAAGTTTAGCACGATTAAATGCTCTACCAAAAACATTTAACAAATCCAAATGCCCGATAAATCTAATTCTATCAAGCTTAGAAAATTTTATTCTGTAAGTAATTCTATCGTTCATAGCATATACCTCCGCCAAAAGTATTTGCACCACAGCTTTCGCAAGAGTTTCTGCAATTTTGGGTTAATAGTGGTTCTTGTTTTAAGCTTCGTTCACGTTCTTCAACAAAAAATTCTTTAGAAACGCCTATATCAATATGCTCCCACGGCAAAATTTCTTCATACGAACGTTCACGTCTTGCATAAAAATCTATACTTATTCCTGTTTCTAAAAAAGCCTGTTCCCAAATTTCGTATTTAAAATGCTCACTCCAACCATCAAACCTTGCTCCTAGCTCCCAAGCTTTTATTATTGCTTTGCCTAAACGCCTATCGCCCCTAGAAACAACGCCCTCTATAACTGAAACAAATGCATCGTGGTAATTATATTTAATTTGCTTTTTGTTGTTGTTTTTCTTGATAAGCCTTTGCTTGTCCATAAATTCGGTATAAGAATTTTGCCCTGCCCACTGAAACGGCGTAAACGGCTTTGGTATAAAGCAAGATGTTGATAAAACAATATTTGGAGCCTGTTTTCTTTGCTCTTTTGGAAGCTCATAATATTTTTCTAAAATATCTTCGCCAAGCTTGATAATGTCTAAAACATCATCTTCTGTTTCTGTTGGAAGCCCTATCATAAAATACAATTTAACCCTATTCCAGCCACCTTCAAATGCCATTTTAGAACCATTTAATATCTCTTCTTCGGTGATGCCTTTGTTTATAACATCTCTCATTCTTTGCGAACCTGCTTCTGGTGCGAATGTAAGGCTTGATTTACGAACACCTTGAATTTTTTCCATAAGTTCTATAGAAAAGGCATCAATCCTTAAAGATGGCAAAGAAATATTTACTTTATCATCTTTAAATTCCTCAATAAGACCATTTGCCAAAGCCTTAAAATCCCTATAATCACCTGTACTTAAAGAAATTAACGATATTTCTTCGTGGCCCGTGGACTTTATCAAACAATTAGCGTGAGATAAAAGTGTTTCTGGCGATTTTTCACGCATAGGCCTATAAACGTACCCAGCTTGACAAAAGCGGCAGCCTCGCATACAACCCCTAAAAACCTCCAAAGTAACCCTATTATGCACCGTTTCGATTAACGGAACAAGCGATTTTTCAGGATAAAACACCTTATCTATATCTGTTACAATCACTTTTTTAATTTTTTGCGGTGCATTTGTATGGTTTGGCTTAAACTTACTAATTTCGCCATCTTCTTTATAAGAAACATCGTAAAACTTTGGAATATAAACCCCATCCACAAAAAGTAGGCTTTCAAGAAATTCATCCCTGCACTTCCCTGCTTTTTTATGCTCTTGATATAAATCTAAAATTTTATCAAGTGAAACTTCACCTTCGCCAATATAGAAAAAATCTATAATATCCGCCAAAGGCTCTGGATTATACGCACAAGGCCCGCCTGCAATAACAAGCGGGTGATTTTCGCCCCTATCTTTGCTCAGGAGCGGTATTTTTGCTAAGTCAAGCATATTTACTATATTTGTGTAATTCATTTCAGATTGAAGCGTAAACCCCACAAAATCGAAGGTGCTAATCGGCTCTAAGCTTTCGAGTGCAAAAAGTTCAATATTTTCTTTACGCATAATCTCTTCCATATCAATCCATGGTGCAAAAACTCTTTCGCAATAAGTATCTTCACGCCTATTTAAAAAATAATATAAAATCTCCATTCCAAGGTGGCTCATGCCAACCTCATACACATCAGGAAAAGCAAAAGCAAATCTTATATCTATATCATTTAAATCTTTCTTAACCATATTTATTTCGCCACCAACGTAACGAGCAGGCTTTTCAACCTGTAATAAAATTTCATCATGTATCATTAGTGTATGTTCCTCCATATTTTCTTGCATATTTTTGTGGCAATAAAGCCTAAGCTAACACCTATAATAATTCCGACTAAAATATCTGTTGGGTAATGCACATATAAATAAAGCCTCGAAAATGATATTAAAGCCGCCAATATTAAG
>WQZK01000125.1 GCA_009780765.1 Defluviitaleaceae bacterium | reverse complement strand
TGCTTTTCTATTTCAGACATTATATAATTTAATTCGCTATCAGTCAACTCTTTTGCCCAAGAAACTCGGTTTTTTGTGTAATTTTTAGGATAATTACAGTTATACTCTGCAAAAAAACAGGTGTTTTTGTTTTCTTCCTCGTTCCAAAAATCCCAACCCTCTGGCTTTATATGCTCGCCCACAAAACAATCTATAAGCGTTGTTTTTCCAAACTTTCGCCATGGCCGTCCCAAATAGTGGGAATGTTTTTCTGAGTTCGATAAAAACCTGCATTTATAGAAAACAAGCCCAAGCCCATCTTCTTTCCCAGATGGAGCAGTAACATAACCCGATTCACCAACAGAAACAATATCACATTCGTAAAAAACAGTATCTGCTCCACCAAAAATAAAATCTATATCGCCTTCTATTTTGCAGCTGATGTAGGTTTGTTTTGTTAAAAATCTTGGTACATACTCACGAGGTCCCTTAAACCCGCCAGTTATACGCTCTTTTTCGGGCATAGGAGCTAAAAACAACGTATCTTGGCAACTCTTCATATAAACATTTTTAAAAGTAACATTTTTAGCATCAGCATAAACCGCAAGAGATTGCCCAGCAGTTTTGCTTTCGCCCGCTTCGTTAAAAATTGATAAATTTTCCACCCTTATATTTTCGCCGCCAAAAAAAGCTGTGTAGCTCCTAAAAGTGTTGATGTTGTCGCCATCTGCATCTTTAAATTTTGCCCCATCTGAAAATGTTATTATAGTATTTTTACAATTTTCACCAATAATAGTTAAATCAGATTTTTCGCAAAAAATCTTTTCTTTGTATATGCCTGCCTCGATAAAAATCTCGGCAGAGGTGTTATAAGGCACGGCATTAATCGCTTCTTGTATTGTTTTATAATGGCATGTTTCTGATTTTCCAACACGATACTTAAGCATTACACACACCTCTAGAAATTGAAGTAGTCTTTAGCATTTTTATAGCAAATACCTTCAACCAAAGTTTTAAGCATTTTTTCGTCGTTCGGATACTGCCCAGATTCTACAAAGTTTCCAATCATATTACAAACAATTCTTCTAAAATACTCGTGCCTTGTGTATGATAAAAACGAGCGGCTGTCCGTAAGCATACCTATAAAAGCACCTAAAACTCCGATAGAAGCTAAATCCTTCATTTGCTTTTCCATACCAATTAAATGGTCATTAAACCACCAAGCACTACCCAGCTGGATTTTGCCTACCCCACCATCTGTTTGGAAGCAGCCCATAACCGTAAGCAAAACCTCATTTTCTGTAGGATTTAATGAGTATAGTATAGTTTTAGGAAGTTTGCCTGCCTCTTCTAATTTGCTTAAGAAGCTGATTAATTTTTGTGGGTCTGAAACAGAGTTCATAGCATCGTAACCCGTATCTGCCCCAAGGCGTTTAAACATTTTAGCCGAATTATTTCTAAGGCAACCAAAATGAAGTTGCATAACCCAGTTTCTATCGTGATACTCTTTTGCTAAAAATTCGAGTATTGTTGTTTGAAAAGCTTCGGTTAAATGTGCGTTTGGAACGATTCCTACTTTTGCATCTAAAAGAGCTTTGTTTAGTTCTTCTGTAGATGCTTCGGCGTAGATTAATTTATCAAGTGCATGGTCTGAAACGCTGCAATTGTGCTTGTCAAAGTAATCTAACCTATCTTTAAGAGCTTTTTTCAAATCTTCTACCGTATTAATTTTAATATCACAAAGCTCTTCTAATGTTTTTATATATCCTGCAAAAGTTTCTTTATTAATATTCATCGCCTTATCCGGTCTAAAAGCTGGTAAAACTTTTGATGGTGCATTTTCATCACTCGCTAGTGCATGATGTGCATCTAATTTATCAATAGGGTCATCTGTTGTGCAAACAACTTCTACATTACTTTTTTGGATAATGCCTCTAACTCGCATATCATCTCTTTGCAAAATTTCATTACAATGGTCAAAAATCTTATCCGCATTTTCTTCACACAAAGGCTCCATAACGCCAAAATAGCGCTGAAGCTCTAAATGCGTCCAATGGTACAAAGGGTTGCCTATAAGCATAGGAATTGTTTTTGCCCATGCTCTAAACTTCTCACGGTCTGTTGCATTCCCAGTTATAAAATCTTCAGAAACTCCCATTGCACGCATTGCACGCCATTTATAATGGTCGCCTCCAAGCCAAACTTGGGTGATAGAATCAAATCTCAAATTATCGTTTATTTCATATGGACTAACATGGCAATGATAATCAATAATAGGCAAGTCTTTCGCATAGTTGTTATAAAGCGAAATGGCCGTTTTAGTTTCTAACAAAAAATTTTCATCCATAAAGTTTTTCATTGTAAAAATTCCTTTCGTATTGCTATTTTTAGAAATATACCTTAATTATACACTAAACTTTGAAAATATACCAGCAAATTAATTTATTATTCCTCACCACCAAACCTTAGCTAAAAGATTTGATTATTGAAGTAATAAAAAAATTTTATTGAAATTTTATTAGGTTTTTCTTAAGTTTTTATTAATTCCTCGCTTATAAATCTATTATTTTGTATTTTTTTGTATTGACATTTGTGTAATATTAATGTAATATTAAGATATTATTAAGATATATAGTAAAAACAGTAATGCCAAACTTTTATTTTTTAGGAGGATTCACAATGAAAAAAAGTATTGCAAAAATAGCATCATTATTGCTTGCAGGCGTGCTTGTACTTGGTGCATGTAGTAACAATAATAACAATGATGATACGCTTGTTGTTATTATGCCGAGTATTCCAGCAGGTCTTGACCCTGTAGCTCAAAACTTGCAGCCAGCATCTCAAGTTATGGTGCAAATTTATGAAACACTAGTTAGGCAAGTAGGTAGAGATATGGTTATGTCTCCAGGCCTTGCAACAAGCTGGGAATTTGAAAACCCGCAAACATTACATATGGAGCTTCGCCAAGGTGTTGAATTTCACAACGGCGAAACTATGACTGCACATGATGTTAAATTTTCTTTAGACCGTGCTATTAACTCACCAAACGTAGGCTTCTTATTCGAAATGATTTCGGAAGTTGTTGTAAATGGCGACCACTCGGTAACATTGCTACTAGAATTCCCATTTGCTCCAATTCTTTCGCATCTTGCACACCCAGGTGCATCTATTATAAGCCAATCAGCTTTTAATAGCCATGCTAACCCTGACGATTACGCTTTAAGCCCTGTTGGTACTGGTCCTTTTATGTTTGTAGACCACATTGCTAGTGATAGAATTGAACTTACTGTTTTTGAAAACTATTGGGGTGCTTCTCCAAATGTTGACAATATTACGTTTAGACAAATTCCAGAAGCTACTAGCAGACTTATCGAAATTCAAACTGGTAATGCTCATATAGCTTATGGTATTTCTGCAACTGATATTGCATCTGCAAGAACTGACGATAGAGTAAATCTTATACAAGACCCTAACTTATCGTTAACATACTTAGGTTTTAACACTCAAATGCCTCCATTTGATGATGTACGTGTTCGTCAAGCTATCGCTCATGCACTTGACTTAGAATCTATCGTTGAAGCAGTTTGGTTAGGTATTGGTAGCCCTGCACTTGGCCCTATCGCTGATACTGTTCCTGGTGCTAACAGAAACTTAGTTCCTTATGAGTTTAACCCACAACGTGCTTTAGAGCTTTTAGCTGAAGCAGGCCATCCAAATGGCTTCTCGGCAACACTTTGGACGAACACAGGTAATGCTCAAAGAGCAGACATCGTTGAAATCGTTCAAAACCAACTTAGAGCAGTTAACATAGATGTTACTGTTGAACTTATTGAGTTTACTACATTTACTGAAAGAATGGATACAGCTGACGAGCATCAAATGTACGTTCTAGCTTGGGGTACTGTTACAGGTGACCCTGACTACGGATTATACAGCTTATTCCACACAAGCGGTTTTGGACCTCCAGGAAACCGTATGTTCTGGTCTAACCCTGATGTTGACAGATTGTTAGACGAAGGTAGAACAGAAACTGACTGGAACCGCCGTGTACAAATTTACGCAGAGGCACAAGAAATTATCCACGCAAATGTTCCTTGGATTTCAGTATGGCAAGGTGAAGATGTTTCTGTTACTGCTTCTGGTGTTACAGGATTTGAGCATTTCCCTGCTGGCCACCACAATTTATGGACAGTTAGCATCGGAAATTAATCTTATTAATTTAGCTTAATTTTAGTTTTAAATAATACAAATACAAACACTTAAAGCGTAGGCGGCGTAAAGAAAAGTTTACGTCGCCTACTCTTATATGAGAGGTGAACATTTTGCATAAGTTTATATTAAAAAGATTGTTAATGATGGTACCCGTTATGCTTGGTGTTATGTTTATAATCTTTACTCTTAACTATATCACTCCGGGCGACCCTGTACGCCAGCTTTTAGGCGAACGTACCACTCAAGAAGATATAGATAGAGTTACGCGTGAACTAGGTCTTGATAGGCCTTTTGCTGTACAATTTGGTAATTATGTTAGAAATGCTTTTAGGTTAGATTTTGGTCGTTCTTTTGTATCAAGACAACCCGTTTTCACAGAAATCGCTAGCCGTTTTCCAACAACTATGAGGCTTGCAATTATGGGGGTTATTGTTTCGGTGTTAATTGGCGTTCCACTTGGAATTATAAGTGCCACAAAACAGTACTCTATATTTGATAACACCGCAACAGTTGTTGGCCTTCTAGGAGTTTCTATTCCAAACTTCGCACTTGGTTTGATACTTGTTTTAGCATTTTCAGTGCGGTTTAGAATATTCCCTCCTTCTGGGTTTAGCCGGCCTATAGAATGGGTTTTACCGGCCATAACCATCGGCATGTCTTCGGCGGCGATTGTTATGCGTATGACTCGCTCTAGTATGCTAGAAGTTATAAGGCAAGATTACATAAGAACAGCCCGTGCAAAGGGCCAAAAAGAATCAAAAGTTATTTTTAGGCACGCACTTAAAAATGCACTAATCCCTGTTATTACCGTAGTTGGTTTACAGTTTGGATTCTTGCTTGGCGGTGCAATCCTTACAGAATCTATTTTTGCAATTCCAGGCCTCGGAAGATTCATGGTAGACTCTATCCGCCAATTCGACTACCCAATGGTACAAGGCGGCGTTTTATTTATTGCTATTACATTTAGTTTTGTCAACCTTTTTGTTGATATTCTATACGCTTTTGTCGACCCTAGAATTAGGTCGCAATATAAATAGGAGGTTGATGATAAATGAGTGCACAAACTAAAAATAAACCAAAAAAGAAGCGTAGCCAACTTCATGAAGTTTGGCGTCGTTTTAGAAAGAATAGAACAGCCATGGGTGGGCTTATTGTCATGGTTTTACTTGTACTTATGGCAATTTTTGCAGGAGTTATTGCTCCGGGTGATGGAGTAAATCCAGGTTACGATATACAAGATTTATCTCGTAGGCTAGAGTTTCCAAGCAGACAACATATTATGGGTACTGACAATTTAGGTCGTGATATTTTTGCTCGTATCGTACATGGCTCTAGAATCTCGTTACAAGTAGGCTTTGTTGTTGTTAGTATTTCTATGGTTGCAGGCGTTGCACTTGGTGCAATTGCAGGCTTTTACCATAAAATAGACAATATTATCATGCGTTTTATAGATATACTTTTAGCTATACCAAACATACTACTTGCAATATCTATTGCAGCCGCTTTAAGACCTGGCCTTATAAGCGTTATGATTGCAGTTGGTATTGGTGCAATCCCAGGATATGCAAGAATTGTTAGGGCTTCTGTTGTTTCAGTTCGTGAGCAGGAGTTTATCGAAGCTGCTCGTTCGATAGGTGCTAAAGATTTCCGCCTTATCAGAAAACACATCTTGCCTAACTGCATGGCTCCTATAGTTGTTCAAGCAACAATGGGTATGGCTGGTGCAATTTCGGCTGCTGCTGCTCTTAGCTTTATCGGCCTTGGGCTTCAAGTACCTATCCCTGA
>WQZK01000124.1 GCA_009780765.1 Defluviitaleaceae bacterium | reverse complement strand
GCAAATTTCAAAACAAAATAAATCATTTCCTTGTAATAATATGTTCAATGTTTTTTGTTATATTATGCAGTTTATCTACAAAAAAAGCAGGATAAACTGTATAATTTTTAAGTTCATGAATAGGTATCCACTTCATAAATTCTTTTCCATCTTCAGTATAACTGTTGCTATTTAATTCTTGCGAACCTCTTGACTTCATAAGAAAATAAAAACAAATTTCATGACAACTAAGCCCTTTAAGGCTCGGTACATTATTCTCTTTAAATAAATTTTCATGAATATACAAAAGCCTATCAATCTCATATCTTACACCAGTTTCTTCGAACACTTCCCTAAGTACAGCTTCTTCTGCCGTTTCTCCATGATGTACTCCGCCACCAATAGAGTAGAAAAAGTCAACCCCCTCATTTCCAACAACTAAAACATTACTATTTTCAATAATAACAGCCGCGGCACGATACCTAAACCACTTACTGCCTTTGGTAAATCCACAATCTAAATTTTCCATAACTATTTTCTCCAAACTAAGTACCCGTTTATAAATAAGTCTAAGTTGCCATCCATAACCGAACCAGTATTTCCAATTTCAACGCCTGTACGATGGTCTTTAACCATATTATATGGATGAAAAACATAAGTCCTTATTTGGCTACCCCAAGAAATATCTTTCATTTCACCACGCAAATCTTGTAATTCTTCTGCCTGTTCTTGCATTTTGCGTTCCAAAAGTTTTGCTCTAAGCATTTTCATTGCTGCATCTTTGTTTTTAAGCTGGCTACGCTCGTTTTGGCACTGAACCACGATATTTGTTGGTAGATGTGTAATTCTGATAGCAGAGTCAGTTTTATTAACATGTTGCCCGCCTGCTCCCGATGCTCTGTAAGTGTCAATCCGCAAATCTTCAGTATTTATTTCTACTGTGTTGTCGTCCTCAATTTCAGGCATAACATCACAAGAAGCAAATGAAGTGTGTCGCTTGCCAGAAGAATCGAACGGCGAAATTCTGATAAGACGATGAACGCCTTTCTCACCTTTTAAATACCCGTAGGCATTTTCGCCATTTACTGAAATTGTAACAGATTTTGTGCCTGCTTCATCTCCTGATAGATAATCCAAAACTTCAAGCGAATACTCCTGCGAAACCGCCCACCTAGTATACATACGATAAAGCATATCAACCCAATCACACGCTTCTGTACCACCAGCACCAGCATGAAGTGAAAGTATTGCGTTGTTTTTGTCATAAGGCTCGCTTAAAAGCGTCTTTATTCTCATATTTTCATAGTCGTTTAAAAAATCTTTCATACCTTTTTTAATTTCTGCAAGCAAACTTTCATCATTCTCTTCTTTGGCAAGCACTAAAAGAGTGATTACATCTTCGTAATCACCCTCAAGCTTTTTAAAGGCAGAGATTTTATTTTTTAAAAATTTTATTTTTTTAAGTATTTTTTGGCTTTCTTCTGCGTTGTTCCAAAATTCTGGGTTTACTGTGAGTTCTTCAAGATTTGCAATTTCTTTTTCAGAAACTGCAACGTCAAAGTGAAGCCCCCATTTCCTGTAATTTTGCTTCGTATGGCAGAAGCTCTTGTAAAATTTGTTCAAATTCTATCATAGTGTTATGCTCCTTAAGCTTTATAGTTTAATTATAACTATATCTCCGTCTTTACTTTCAATATTTACAATCTCTAGCCCTTTATATTGGCGTTTTAATTTGCCTAGTTTTCGAATAAATCTCTGAAAATCTTTTAAATTTACATCATCAAAACTATCATTATTTTTTCTAGTATATGAAAATAACTTGCGAGCAACAATTCTATTAGATAAAACGCCTATAGGCAGCCACAGTTTAAATTTATGTTCTTCCGACCTAATAATAATCCACATATTATTCCACCAGAATGTAAACCATGTCGCCATCTTTACTTTCAATTTCTACAAGCTTACCCATAACGCCTTTTTCTACGAAAGCTATAATCTGTGTAAAATCAATGTCCTTTAAGCTATTATTGCCATTTATTTCAGGCAATTTCATGCCCATCTCTATAGAAAGCTTAATTAAAGCTATAGGAAGGTTAACCCTAACCTTATCACCTTCATGAGAATCTATAATAATTCTAAGAAATAAATCGTCTATACTTTTACGCTCAGCTTCAGGTACAAGCCTAACCTCTTGAACAGGCTTATGTGATAAAAGCTCGTCTACTGTTGTCCCAAAAAGTTTTGCAAGAGGTGAAAGCAATGTTATATCTGGGCAAGTTTGGTCGTTCTCCCATTTAGAAATTGCCTGTGGTGTTAAGCCTAAGCTTTCGGCTAAAGAATCCTGTGTCATTCCTTTTGCTTTTCTGTAATATGCTATTTTCTTTCCAATGCTTTGCTCCATCTTAATTTCTCCTTTTTTATTCATCTTTTTGTATTTCTAAACTTAGTATACCAAACGAAAAGTACGTAAAGAAGAGATTAAAAGTTGTTTTTAACAACCATCAGTTAATTTGGTTGTAAAGCATTGGTTGAGTTGTTATTCTGTTATGAACTGTGTAAATGATATTAGTTGGCTCCCCCTAAAGCTTATTTGTCCAAAAGCTCTTTCTCCTAAAGTAGTTCTCATCTCATGATAACCTTCTTCTGGAATTTTAAGCCTAAGAACTTCATTAGTATCATCAGTTCTAAAAACCAGATAGTATTCTATCCGCCACTCCGTATCAAACCAGTTATTTATAGCGTTAATTATTATACTCTCAGACCTATCTCGATGAACTTCAACAATAGTTCCTCTAACATGTGCAACCGCTTCGTTATTGTTTCGGCGATGCTCTATAAACGAACGCCCAACAATATCATAAATCACAGCTAAAATAAGTAAAGTGATTAATATACTTAAAATTGCACCGATAATTGATTTTTTCTTTTTTTTAGCCATTATACTCACAACTCCTTATTTGCCGCAACATTGCTTGTATTTTCTACCACTTCCACAAGGGCAAGGGTCATTCCTGCCAACTTTTTCGTCTTTTCTAACTTTTGGAGCTTTTACGGCACTATCGTCTTTATTTGTAAATGTTTGTTTAGCAACCTCTTGCCTTTCTTGTTGCATTTGAACTCTAACATTATAAAGTGCCTTAACCGTATCATTTTGAATATTGTTCGACAACTCTTCAAACATATCAAAGCTTAGGAATTTATATTCTAAAAGTGGATCTCTCTGAGCATACGCACGCAGTGAAATACCTTGACGCATTTGGTCCATATCGTCTATATGGTCCATCCACTTTTGGTCAATAACTTTGAGGAGGATAACCCTTTCAGCTTCTCTCATAATTTCAGTAGTTAAAAGCTGTTCACGACCGTTATAAATAACAACTGCCTCTTCGTATAATTTCTCTTTTAATTCTTCTTTATCGCCTATATCTAAAATAGCACCCGAAACCGCTTCTCTTTGGAAGATTGGTAAAAGCTCTTTGTTAATCGCCTCAATATCCCACTCTGCCTTAGGCATTTCGCCAGTAGATTTATCAATAGTTCTTGTAATAACATCTTTCACCATAGAAATAACATGGTCTTTCATATCATCTCCACGCAAAACTTTATTACGCTCGCCGTATATAATTTCTCTTTGCTCGTTCATAACTCTATCATAATCTAATAAATGCTTACGAGCCGAGAAGTTGTTGCCTTCTACCCTTTTTTGTGCATTTTCAATAGCTTTTGTAAGCATGTTATGTTCGATAGGTTCGTCTTCATCAATTTTAAGCATATCAAGCATTTTTAGAACTCTATCAGAACCAAAAAGTCTCATTAAATCGTCATCTAAAGAGATATAGAAGCGAGATTCACCAGGATCACCCTGACGACCAGCACGCCCTCTAAGCTGGTTATCAATACGCCTAGACTCATGCCTTTCAGTACCAATTATTTTAAGCCCACCAAGCTGTGGAACCCCCTCTTCAAGCTTAATATCAGTACCACGACCAGCCATATTTGTAGAAATTGTAATTGCACCTTTTTGACCCGCAAGTGCAACAATTTCTGCCTCTTTTTCATGATGCTTTGCATTTAAAACTTGATGAGGAATACCCTCTCTTTTTAAATATTTACTAAGCTCTTCCGACTTTTCTATCGAAACCGTACCAATAAGAACAGGTTGTTGTTTTGCGTAAGATGTTTGCACATCCTTAACAACAGCTCTAAACTTAGCCGCTTCGTTTCTAAAAACAACATCCGAATGGTCTTTTCTAATCATTGGCCTGTTCGTTGGAATAACAACAACGTCCATCCCGTAGATTTCTCTAAACTCGCCCTCTTCAGTCATGGCAGTACCTGTCATACCCGATTTTCTTGTATATTTATTAAAGAAGTTTTGGAAAGTTATAGTTGCCAAAGTTTTACTTTCACGCTTAACTTTAACATTTTCTTTCGCTTCAATCGCTTGATGAAGCCCATCAGAATAACGTCTGCCCGGCATAAGCCTTCCTGTAAACTCGTCTACAATAACAATTTCATCTTCTTGAACAACATAGTCTATATCAAGGTGCATGTTATAATTTGCTTTAAGAGCATTGTTTATGTGGTGTTGAATTTCTAAATTTTCAGGGTCTGAAAGGTTTTCTATTGCAAAGAATTTTTCGGCCTTTTCAATACCCTCTTGGGTAAGTGAAACAGCTTTTTTCTTTTCGTCTACAACAAAATCCCCCTCTTCTTTAATTTCTTGGCGAAGAATTGGGTTAAGTGCCTCATCCTCATTCAAAACTCTACCCTTTTTAAGCGTTCTTGCAAAGCCATTTGCAACTTTGTAAAGCTCGGTGCTTTTGTTTCCCATACCCGAGATAATTAGCGGTGTTCTTGCTTCGTCGATTAAAATCGAGTCAACCTCGTCAATAATTGCGTAATTTAACTCGCGTTGAACCATATCTTTCTCAAAAACAACCATGTTATCTCTGAGATAGTCAAATCCAAGCTCATTATTTGTTGCATAAGTTATATCAGCATTATAAGCTTCTTGGCGTTCTTCTCTTGATAAGCTATTTACAATAACCCCAACACTAAGCCCAAGAAAATTATACATCTGTCCCATTTCTTCACTTTGAGTTGTTGCAAGATATTCATTAACCGTAACAACATGAGTGCCTTTACCCGCAAGAGCGTTTAAATAGGATGCCAAAGCCGCAGTAAGCGTTTTACCCTCACCCGTTTTCATTTCTGAAATTCTGCCCATATGAAGAATTACCGCACCCAAAATTTGCACATCAAAAGGTCTCTTATCAAAAACCCTAACAGATGCCTCGCGAGAAACAGCATAAGCTTCCGGCATAATATCGTCTAATGTTTCACCTTTTGCAAGCCTTTCTTTAAATTCTACCGTTTTTGCTTTTAAAGCTTCATCTGAAAGTTTTTGCATTTCAGGCTCTAAAGCATTTGTTTTTTCAAGTATTGGCTTAATTCTCTTTATTTCTTTTTCGCTATACGTGCCAAAAACCTTTGTTAAAATACCCATTATATATACACCTCTTAATTTAATATCTATTTAGTTTATTATTTACACAAGTATCCATCTTTATATTTTATCAAGAAATTTAAGGATATGCAAGTACTTTTTACTCATTATCATTAAAATAGGGTTATTTGTTTTTCAAGACTATTTTTAGCTTTATCAGCTTCAATGATAAAATGCCCTGTTGATGGAATTTTATTATTTCTATAATACTCTATATTTTCGGTTTTAAAATTTTCAGGAGCTATTATAAGAGATGTCTTGCTGTTTTTCTTTAGTGTTAAAACCTGAATGCCTGAGGAGTTTTTCGTTGTTTTTGGAGCTATAAGCTCGGTTGAAAACAGAAGAGCTTTGTCAACATCTCTAAACGCTAAATAGTTTCTATCTTCTAAAATATAGTCTATAAAAATAATTTTATCTTTATTAGAGTAAGCATTTATAATTTTTTTGCGGTTTAGCTTGGTGCTATAGCTATCCATAGTTATTTTGGCAATTTTACCATTT
>WQZK01000123.1 GCA_009780765.1 Defluviitaleaceae bacterium | reverse complement strand
CCTAAAGCTGCAAAAAGGTGAGAATTTTCGGGGATTATTGCTGTTTCGTCTGTCAAGCCCAAAACATCAACAAATCTACTTCTAAGCTCTGAAAGAAAGTGAAGCGGACCACCTAAAAAGCACACATTTCCACGGATGGGCTTACCACAAGCAAGCCCACTTATTGTTTGATTTACAATTGCTTGAAAAATTGAAACCGCTAAATCCTCTTTAGCCGCACCTTCGTTAATAAGTGGCTGAATATCACTTTTTGCAAAAACACCACAACGTGCCGCAATTGGGTAAATTGTTTTGTAATTTTTTGCATACTCATTAAGCCCCATTGCATCTGTTTGTAAAAGTGCTGCCATTTGGTCTATAAAAGAACCCGTACCCCCTGCACAAATGCCATTCATACGCTGCTCTAAACCATTTTTTAAATATATAATTTTTGCATCTTCGCCGCCTATTTCGATAGCAACATCAGTTTTTGGTGAAAATCTCTCAATTGCTGTAGAAACAGAAACAACTTCCTGAATAAACTTAACTCCAACATTTTTAGCGAGAGAAAGCCCGCCAGAGCCAGTTATCATCGCTTTTGTTTTAATATTTCCAAGCTCATTTTTAGCTTCTTGAACCATTAAGGCCAAAGTTTCTTTTATGTTAGAAAAATGCCTTTGATATTTTGAGAAAACCAGCTTGTTCGCTTTATCAATTATTGCTATTTTTATTGTTGTTGAACCTATATCTATGCCTAATCTAAAACCCATTTATTAAACACCTCTTTCTTGAAAAAATGCTTGTGTTTTACAAGCAATATCATTATACTATATTTAAGTTTAAAATACTAGTGTAAGGAGATGGAAAAACGTGAAGATTGGATTTATAGGGGCAGGGAATATGGCCGAAGCCATTATAAGCGGTATGATGTTAAAAAACACTGTAGAGCCTGAAAATATTATGGTTTTTGATATTGATAAGGATAAGTTAAACCGTTTAAAAGAGTGCAATAATATCACTTTAGCGGTGTCTAATGAAGAAATTATTAAGAATTGTGATTATGCTGTTTTAGCTGTTAAACCCCATATTTACGAGCCACTGCTTAAAAATTTAAAAGACATGATACAGGAAAAAAAGCCTGTTTTAATTTCTATTGCAGCGGGAATAAAACTCAGTAAAATGGCAGAATTTCTTGGCGATACTACTATCCCCGTAATTAGGGTTATGCCTAATGTTTGTGTTTCTGTTTTAGAGGGGATGTCGGCTATATGCGGTGGAGAAACTGTGTTGCCAAAAGATTTAGAAGTTGCCCTAAATATTTTTTCTTCTATCGGCAAAACTGTGGAAATAGAGGAGAAGTTTTTTGAGGTTTATGCGGGAATTGCAGGATGTTCACCAGCGTTTACGTTTATGTTTATAGAGGGGCTTGCAAAAGCTGGGCTTAAAAATGGTCTTTCTAAAAAAGATGCAACCAAAATAGCAGCACAAGCCGTTTTTGGTTCGGCTAAAATGATTTTAGAAATGGGCGAACACCCAATTTCAAGTGTTGACAAAGTAACCTCGCCGGGAGGAACAACGATTGCGGGCGTTGCAAAATTAGAGGAAAAGGCCTTTATTTCTACAATGATAGAAGCTGTTGAGGCTACTATGAAGAGAGATAGAGAACTACAAAATTCATAAAATATTAATTGAATGCGTATTACAAACTAAAGGGCGAGTTCGGCTCGCCCTTTAGAATTATTTAAGTAATTCTACAATTTTTTCTTCTTCTAAGTCAGTATTTCCGTCATAAACAATGGTTCCCTCGCTTATGATTAATAGTTTATCATACATCTCCATTAAATCTTTGTTAAACTTATGAGAGATATTAATTATTGTCTTATTTTCAAGGCTTAGCATACTTTTTTCTATGCTGTAAGCATTTACAAGGTCTAGTGCTGCTGTAAATTCATCAAACAGTAGAAGCTCTTTGCCATCTAGGTGATAAAAAAGTCTTGCAAGGATAATTCTTTGTTGCTCGCCACCGCTGAAATTATCTTGATTTTCGTTTACTTCAACGTCTTTTTCAAAAAGATTAGGGTCTAGGTTTACGCTTTTTAAAATTTCGTCTAATTTTTGTGTATCATAATCATCAGACAAAGCGATATTTTTGTAAATATCAACAGGCAGCAAATCTACCCCCTGCTTTATGTAGGCAACTTTTTCGTAAAGCGAGCTTTTGTTAATCTCTTTTATGTCTGTTCCGTTTATGAGTAATTTGCCCTCATTTGTTTCAAACCTTTTAAGTAATAGCCTTAAAAGTGTTGATTTTCCACTTCCGCTATGCCCTAAAACTAAGTATTTCTTGCCTGCCTCAAAACTTAGATTAATTCCGTTTAAGATGTTTCTGTTAATAGAATTTTCATCAGTAGTTGGATAGCTAAAAATAACGTTATCAAATTCAATATTTTTAATTGATATTTCTTGGATTGCATTAGTATCTTCAGCAATTTCTAAAGATTCAAACTTTGTTCTTATCGTTTTTGTACTGTCAATACTATTTTTGATGCCTAAAAGCCTTTGAAGTGGACTAACTATATGCTGCGAAACAAGCATTATTGCCATAATTTCGCCCATGGTCATTCTTCCTATGGAGAAGAAGTATAAAACTATAAGTATAGAGCCAATTTGGGTCGAAAATCCTATAACATTATTAAGTATATTAACAAACACTAAAAATCCGTTATTTTTATATCTAGCCTTTACATTTCTATCTGTAGACTCTTGTAAAAGTTTTTCGCCAAAAGATT
Source organism: Defluviitaleaceae bacterium (assembly GCA_009780765.1). Taxonomy (GTDB): domain Bacteria; phylum Bacillota; class Clostridia; order Lachnospirales; family UBA5962; genus WQZK01. The sequence continues at coordinate 3,235 of WQZK01000123.1, read as the reverse complement.
TTGAATTGTAAAGATTAAGGTCGAATGCAGATGGTACAACACCAGCAACTATTTTATTTAGGTATACATTTTCTTCTTGAAGATTTTTCATATTGCTTGCAAGTCTTTTTGAAAATAAATTATTTAAAAGCATACTACCAATAACTATACCAAGCATAAGCAAAACAACAAAAGGCTGTATTAATATAGCATATGTTACAGCAAATATAAAACTAAATACAACTTCTGATAAATCAAGATATCTAGAAAAGTAGTCATCTATAAGGGTTTGTAATTCTTGTGTATATCTATTTTGAGCATTTGAAACCGAAACATCATCAGTATTATTAACATAATGAGCAGTAAATTTGTTGAATATAATTTTTCTTATTGCTAAGTTTAGCCTTAGGCTTATAAAATTATTAATAGACAAAGCTATGATAAATAGCAAAACCGCACCAGCAACTATAATCACAGCTTCTGAGAATTCTGCACCCTGCGCAGTCATTAAATCTGTTGCATGTGATATAGCGTGCATAAACAAAATAAATGTAAAAGAAAACACCATTCCCATAATAAAAGCGATAGCAGTTAACAATTTTTTGGTTTTTGTTATTTTTAAGAAATACATGAAAAAATTCCTCCAAGTTTTATTTTATCGCAGATCGAAAATCTATGTAATATTATCATAGCATAAAAGCTTACATTCGGCTTAACTAGGGGATGAATTGCAGTTCTCAGGGGACGAATTGCACAAATTATAAAAAATAGTAACCCACGCTTGATTTTTTGAAAATAAAAGGCATGCTAATAAAAGCACGCCTTAAAAAACATTAATCTAATGTATATGGTAACAACGCAATATGTCTTGCACGTTTAATTGCAATTGTTAAAGTTCTTTGATGTTTTGCACAGCAGCCAGAAACTCTTCTTGGTAAAATTTTGCCACGCTCAGAAATAAATTTCTTTAATCTGTTTACATCTTTATATTCGATATGTGTAATTTTGTCTGCACAAAATTGGCACACACGTTTTTTACGACGCATACGTTTTTTTTGAACCATTGTCAAACTCCTCCTTAATTTCTTATTAATTGATTAAAACGGTAAATCATCATCGTCGATACTGTCTGTTATTGCTGAAAAGCCGGCAGGCTCGCTATTTCCTTTGTTAGAAGAAGCACCAGAAACATTAGGTGGAATCATAGAATCGTCGTAGAAACTATCATTCCCGCCTCCTCTTGCTTGAAAAGATGCTTTGCTTTCCGCAAAATCTTGCTCTTCTATAACAACATCGGTACTATAGCGACGCTGCCCAGTTTGCTGGTCATCCCAAGACCTAACTTCAAGACGGCCAGAAACACAAACCATCATGCCTTTTTTGAAAAAACGCTCGGCAAATTCGCCAGTTTTTCCAAAAGCAACACAGTTGATAAAGTTTGCATCAGGCTCGCCATCACGCTTAAACCTTTTGTTTACAGCTAGAGAGTATCTAGCAACTGCAATAGGTTCAGCCGATTGAGAGTATCTAACTTCAGGGTCTCTCGTTAGTCTGCCCATTAAAATTACTTTGTTCATGCGAAAATCCTCCTAAATTAACTTCTCTTATTCTTCAATTCTGATAATAAGGAAACGTAAAAGATTTTCTCTAAGACGTAAACGAGCTTCGATTTCAGCTGGAGCTCCTGCTTCCGAAGTGAAAGTTATGAAGTTATAGTACCCTTCTGTAACTTTTTGAATTTCGTAAGCTAAGCGACGCTTGCCAACATCATCGATCTTGTCAATGACACCGCCAAATCTTTCAATAAGCTCTACAACTTGAGAACATTCAAGCTTTGTAGCCTCTTCATCTAAGTTTGGTTTAACAATAATTGTCATTTCATACTTATGCATAATTGCACCTCCTCTTGGACTTTGGCCCATGGATTACCATGAGCAAGGATGTTTCAAATAGCTATTATAACATATAAAAAATATTTATTCAATACTTTTTTCAGATTTTTCTTTGATTTTTTTCTTTGATTTTTTATATACAACTACAATAACGATTACAATTACCGCAATAATGCCTAAAGGAACAGAAAGATACGCAAGAACTAAGAATAAATTGCCAAAGGCTGAGCCTGTGGTATTAGCCGAGCCTCTAAATGCGTTACCTATTCTTTGCCAAAAAGTTGGGTCTGTTTGCTCTTGTCGCTCAGGCGTTTCAACCATTTCGCTCATGCTTATATGAAGTGTTGAAAAAGCAACATCTGTTGCCATTCTTCTAATACGACCTTCAAGTGTATTTATATCTCTGTTAATTTCCGCAACTCTTCTTTCTATCTCGATTGCTTGTGGAATAGTATTTGCCATATCAAAAAAAGTCATAACCCTATCTCTTTCAGCGATACGTGCATCTAGAGTTGCCTGAGCATCATAAAATTGTTCGGTGATATTTTCAGCAAAGTCACTATAATTGCTAACTTCGCCTAAGTTTTGAATAAGGTCTCTAACTGTTTCAAAGTTTGCAGCAGGAATTCTCAAAGTGGCATGACCTGCTTTAAAATTCGCCCATTCATTGTTGTGGCGAACACGGTCTTGCCACTGGCTTTGGCTTTCAATATATCCGCCAAATTGAGAAACGAAGGTACGCATTTGTTCAACCGATTCGTCAAAATATTCAAACTCAATGGTCATATGTCCAGTTTTTATAATCATTGCAGATATGTTTGCAGATGTGCTTACTGCTGTTAAGCCAGCCGTAGGGCTACTTGCAGTTGTCATCTGAAAATCAAGGCTAGGCTCGCTATAAGAGGTTGCAGGAGGAGGAGCCGAAATGGCAGCAGGAGCTTCGTCCCAAGAGCTGCTGGTAGAACTTGAGGAAGAACTGCCGAAAGTTGAGCGTTGATTTGAAAGTGTGCTTAACTCCTGTAAACGGTCTGGAGAAACGTCAGAAGTTTCAAAACTTGATCTGTTGCTTGCACACCCTGCTAAGAATAAAGCAGAAGCTAAAATTGATGTAATTATACGTTTTTTCATTTTTAAACCCTCCGTTTTCTTTTTAGTATTAATATTATTAAAGATATGATTGTAATAACAATTACAAAGATTATTGTGAGATTTAAGGGGGTGAAGAGAGAATTGTTTTCTTGATAGGCAACTCGAAGTTCTTCTAGTTCAGCATCTTCAAAATCAGATACTTCAACTGTACCAAACTCTTCTAAAGAATCTTCTTGGCTAAAATCTTCATCAAGCGTATCAAAAGCTATACGGCT
>WQZK01000122.1 GCA_009780765.1 Defluviitaleaceae bacterium | reverse complement strand
GATTATGTTACAAAGCCGTTTTCTGTAAGAGAGCTTATGGCAAGAGTTAAGGCGAATTTAAGGCGAAAAGATTCGGGCACAGATACAGAAGAGGCGAAAGAAGATTTTATTGAAACCTTTGGCGATATAACGATAGATTCTAAGCGTTATGAAATTAAAAAAAGAGGCGAGCTTATAGATTTAACAAGGCGTGAGTTTGAGCTTATAAAATTTTTAGCAAGCGAGCGTGGGCAGGTTTATTCGCGTGAAACTTTGCTTCAAGAAGTTTGGGGATATGAGTATTTTGGCGATGTTAGAACGGTAGATGTTACTGTTAGACGTTTAAGAACAAAAATTGAAGATAATCCAGAAACGCCTAAGTATGTGCTAACTAAAAGAGGACTTGGTTATTATTTTACAGAGTAAGGAAAATGAAGCGTATGAAAAATTTTACTAAAAGTATTATGTCAAGGCTAATTTTGCTATACTTAGCCTTGGTTTTTATAGTTATGATAGTAAGCGGAATTTTTATTTATATGACTGTAAGAAGAACAGAAGCAAGAAATGCCGAGCACGAGCTTAAAATTTATGCAATTGCGATTTACTCAACGCTTTTTCAAGGCAGAACGGGTGAGTATAGTTATGACTTTTTAGAGATGCAAAGGATTTTACTAGACCCAGCTTCACCAATTGAAAACCGTAGCGATATAGATGTTGCAATACTAGATAGCAGCGGAAACACAAGGGTTCCTGTTAGGAATGAAATTGTGTATACGGCAGACCAATCTATAGTTGCAGCTTTAAATGGTTATGAGAGCTTTATTCCTTGGCGGCGTGGGGTTATGGCAGATGGAACGATTAATATTTTAATGAACTACGCCGTTCCTGTTGAGGGGAACGACGGCAACACATACATCATATTTCTTTCAATGAACGCAAATAATATCGCTGCAAACTTAGCAACTATAAGAAACACATTGCTTTTGGCAGTTTTAATTGCTATGATTTTAGCTAGTATTTTAGGGGCACTTTTTTCAAGAACCATTACAACGCCGATTTTGTTTTTAACAAAAACGGCAAAAGAGATGGCAACAGGTAACTTAAGGCAAGAAGTTTCTATAGAGAGTGACGATGAAATAGGCCAACTTACAGAAAGTTTTAACAATATGGCAAAAAATCTTGATAAAAATATTTCTGATTTACTAAGCGAAAAAAATAGGATTGAAATTATTCAAAATAATATGACAGATGGCGTTTTGGCGTATGATTCTAAAGATAAATTGATTCATGCAAACTACGCTTCTGTTGATATGCTTGGAATTAAAAATATAGAAACAATGAGCTTTAAAGATGTTATGAAAATTATAGGTGTATCAGCAGAAAACTCTAAAGAACTTGATAATATGGAAGGTAGCATTAATTTAATTGATGACAAATACATCTCTTTAAATTACAACTCGTATACCAATAAAAGTGGAAGGTTTGATGGGATTGTTATAGTTTTATCTGACGTTACTAAACACACTAAGCTTGATAATATGAGAAAAGAATTTGTTGCAAATGTTTCTCACGAAATACGAACACCACTTACAACAATTAAGTCTTACGCGGAAACACTTTTAGATGGGGCACTTGAAAACGAGGATCTAGCAAAAGATTTTCTAGGTGTTATTAATAATGAAGCAGATCGAATAACGCACCTAGCATCAGACCTTTTAGAGCTTAGCCGTTTTGATAACAACCAGCTAAAAATGGAAAAAGAGGTTGTGGAGCTTGGCTCGATAATAAGCAATAGCATTAGGCAAAATGTGCTTTTAGCAAGCCAAAAGGGGCAAACAATAAAATATAAGAATCCAGAAGAGTTTATGGATATTTTGTGCGACCCAGCAAGAATCAATCAGGTTGTTAATAACGTATTGTCTAACGCAATTAAGTATAGCAAAGAAAATACAGAAATTTCGATAAGAACTGATTCAACTGCAAAGCACTATAGAGTTTATATTACCGACCAAGGCGTTGGCATACCTAAAGAAGATTTAAAGCGTATTTTTGAAAGATTTTATAGGGTTGATAAAGCAAGAAGCCGCATGATGGGCGGAACGGGGCTAGGCCTTGCAATTGCAAAAGAAATTATGGATGCACATGGTGGAAAAATTTCGGCTATAAGCGATTTAGGCGTTGGCACAACAATGGTTTTAAGGTTTAACAAAATTGACAGATAGAGGGTTTTGCATGAAAGTTAAGAAAATATTTTACAAATTTTCGAGCTTAATAATTTTGGCATTAATGGCTTTGTCTTTATATCAGGTGGACAGGCTCTGGCTTGAAGAGGCCACAGGACAAAGTTTTTTAACGAGCTTATTTTCGCAAAATGCACCTTTGTTTGATGTTTCGTATTACAAATATTTTAGGCAGCCAAAGCGTATTATAACGAGGGTTTCTTATAATAGATTTGATATAGCTTATAGTAATTTGGCGGAAAATAGTAGCTTAATGTTTTTTGATGAAGTTATATTAGAAATACTACAAAATGGCCAATTTAGAGGAACCTTCGAGCTTGACTATGATGTTCTAAACAATGATATTATAATATACGAGTATGCTTTTATAATGAATTCTTCAACTTTTGCTGAAGTTTATTCGCAAAGAAATAATGTGATTTTAGCAATAGAAAGATTTGATGCGGTTTATATTTTAGAAGATAGAGTTTATTTTGTAGATTCTGAAAATAATTTAATGCACAGGTATACGGTATCTGCGGCGGTTTTAAATGCAGAGAGGTTACTTGCAGAAATTTCGCAAGCTAAAAATAATAGTAGTATAAGTTACGCTTCTTCTAGGTTACTTGAGCTTAATACAGAAAAAAACCTGTTTTTTCCTATATGGCAAAATGGAGAGTATAGTGTATACAACCCAATACGGATTAGAACAAGTTATTACCAATACGGAGATCTTACCAAGGCAAATCTTTTAAGAAATATAAGATTTCTTTTTGATAATCCAGAATCTGTGTGGGACACAACCGATATAAGCGAAAGGCTTACGTTTAGTAATAATCATGCAGTTGTTAGGTATTTAGAAAACGACATTGTAGATTTTACAAATTATAGGGTTAATCAGCAAAACAGAGGTGCAAGCTTTTTAGATGATTTTGCTCAAGCTATATCGTTTATAAAGGCAGATAATATGATGGTTAATGAAATATATCTTATGGGCTATGAAGAGATAGGCAGCATCAGAACTTTTTATTTCGGATATGTTCATAATAACCAAAGGATTTTGCTTACAGACCATGATTTTGGTATAGCCGTTACTGTTATAGGAGGCACACTTACAAGATACAGAAAACTTGCGTATACATTTGAAACGGCAACAGAGGTTAACCGAGAAGCAAGACGGGATATACTCTCAATTTTAGACGAGATGGAAGCAGGCGGGCTTGATATTGCACGCATTAATTTTGGGTATCGAGTGCCGTTTTTAGAAAAAGATGAATATGGCAAACAGCTTGGTTTAACTATTGGTATAGTTGATATTTATGGGTATGAAATATACCTAGCACCAGCCATAATAAACACCGAACCAGAGTTTTAGTAATAAATTTTTAAAGAGGAGGGAAAAGCCGTGCAATGGCAAAAAGCTAAAAATATTGTTGTATTATTTTTAATAGCAGTCAACATTATTTTGTTTTTTTTAATACAAAGTGATACGGCTAGAACTAGGCTTTCTTCCTCTCAAGAGGCGGCTATTGTTAGCGTTCTTAATAGAGAACAAATAAGCTTAAATACAGATATAGGGCGGATTAATTTTTCGCCAATGAGGCGTTTGACATTAAGGCCTGTAGAAATTAATCACAACGAAGTTTTAGCAATTTTTTTTGACAGTGCTGAAATAAGCCACTTAACAAGGGTTATAGATGGTGATAGAATTATTTACCATACCCCAACTAGCGACAGAGTTTTAACTCTTAGAAATTCGGCATTTGAGTTTGATGATTATAATAGAGGAGAGATAATAGATTTTACACAATCTACTGAAGAAATTCTTTTAGAAGCAAGAAGAATTACTGATGAATTGGTTGAAAGAATGGGTCATTTTTCAGATGGTTTTGCTCTTGATATAAAGCATTACAGAATTGGCGATTTCATAAATGCAGTTTATAGATTTTCTTATAGAGGCATTATTATTCAGCCAAACGAGATACGTTTTACAATAACACAAAGTGGAATAAGAGCAGTTGAATATAGGTTTTTTGAACCGATTGGGCATGATGGTGAAAGCCGTGTAATTTTTGCTCCCGATGAAATTTTATTAAGATTTATGACTGATCCGATTATAAATAATCTAAAACCTGTTATAATTAATAGTATAGATATAGTCTACGACTTTAAAGAGGAGGACTTAAACGGCGATGTTGTTTATGCAGTGCCGAGCTATAGAATAAATTATAGCGGAGGTGCAAGAGTGCTTGCAGAATTTTTAATTGATGCATACTCCAATGAAGCACGATAAAGGGCTTGCTAATAATTGTGGCTTGTGGTATAATGTAATAACGTTGTCCCGAAGGGCAACGGCATATCAGTATTAATATTTTGGAGGGACACATTGCCATTTTGATACAACGAAGTGGGCAAAATATTTAATTTTTAGGATGGTGTGTTTATTTGGAACGTTTTTTAATAAATGGACAAAAACCCTTATCGGGTGAAGTATATATAAGTGGTGCAAAAAATGCGGCGGTTGCAGTTATTCCGGCAGTTGTTATGGCTTCAGATGTTTGTGTGATTGATAACTTGCCAAATATTGAAGATATAAGAAGTTTAAAAGATGCTATGGAGAATATAGGGGCGAAATGCGAATATCTTTCAGAACATTCTTTGAGCATAAACCCTACTGCAATTAAATCTTATATCGCAACAACAGATTCAGTTAGGAATATGAGGGCATCGTATTATTTGGTTGGGGCACTTCTTGGTAGGTTTAAAAAGGCCGAGGTTGCTCTTCCAGGTGGTTGCAATTTTGGAAATAGACCCATAGACCAGCACTTAAAAGGCTTTAAAGCTCTTGGTGCAAAGGTTTCTATCGAAAATGGCATAATAAAAGCTTATGCAGACGAATTAAAGGGTGCCAGTATTTATTTGGATGTTGTTTCGGTTGGAGCAACAGTAAATATTATGCTTGCGGCTGTGTTTGCCGAGGGCATAACAACTATCGAAAATGCTGCAAAAGAGCCGCATATTGTAGATTGTGCAAACTTTTTAAATATGATGGGTGCAAATATAAAGGGTGCTGGTACTGATGTTATCAGAATTATAGGTGTTGAAAAACTAAACGGTGCTAGGTACACAATTATTCCAGACCAGATAGAGGCAGGCACATATATGATTGCTTCGGCAGTAACTGGTGGAGATGTTGTTGTTAGAAATATAATTCCAAAACATATGGATCCGTTATCGGCAAAGCTATCAGAAATGAACTGTGAAATTATAGAAGGCGATGATTACATTAGAGTAAAATCTAATGGCAATTTGATAAGCACAAATATAAAAACTCGTGCATATCCTGGATTTCCGACGGATTTGCAACCGCAGATGACGGCACTTTTAAGTGTTGCAGAAGGCACAGGCGTTATAACTGAAAATATTTGGGAAAATAGATTTCAATATATAGACGAGCTAAAAAGATTTGGCTGTAATGTAACGGTTGAGGGCAGAGTTGCCGTTGTTGAAGGCGGAGCAAAGATTACAGGTGCAACAGCTAAAGCTACAGACCTTAGAGCGGGTGCGGCACTAATCATTTGTGCACTTGCAGCAAAGGGGCAAACAATTATTGAAAATACAAGGTTTATTGACCGTGGATATGAGTGTATAGAGCATAAACTTAGAAATCTTGGTGCGGATATTACGAGGGTTGACAAAAACGGAAAAATATCAGAAAATACCGTCCTTATACAAAAGGTGAATTAATGAGCGTTAAATTTTGCCCTATTGCCAGCGGTTCAAGTGGCAATAGTGTTTACATAGGTAATAAAGATACACATATT
>WQZK01000121.1 GCA_009780765.1 Defluviitaleaceae bacterium | reverse complement strand
TATGAACTTGTTAAGAATCTTATAGAAAACGCTGTAAGATATAATAATCATGGTGGCAAAGTTTCTGTATTAGTAAAGAAAGATAAAAAAATGTTACGCTTACTTGTTATAGATAATGGTATAGGCATACCGCCAGAGGAACAGGCACGGATATTTGAACGTTTTTACAGAGTAGAAAAAAGCCGCTCCACGCAAAATGGCGGAACGGGGCTTGGGCTTTCAATAGTTAAGCATATATGTAATATTTATGGTTGGAAATTGTCGTTAAAAAGCAGGGTAGGCCTTGGAACAGAGGTTTCAGTTGATTTTAATTCATAAAAAATAAGAGATGGTATTGATGCCATCTTTTATTTTTATTTACTTCTGTTCTGCAACCCCAATATCGCTTATTTTAGGCAGTTTTCTAATACGCCCAGAAAGGCACAAACATAATCCAATAACAATATAAGAGCAGCCTTGTATTATTAGAACCATATCAACATCAGGTAGAAGAGTTCCCGCAAGCCCGCCAATAATTGCACCAATGGCAATGGCAATGGCAACTAAACTTGTAAACACTGTGGCAACTCTGCCGATTAAGTGCTTTGGCGGAAGTTTTTGTATTAAAGTTCCGTAGAAAATACCAAGCATACTACCAAGCCCAACGTATAGAATATATATCAAAAGTGCTCTTGTAAAATTATTTGGAATAACACGTACAAAAATAATTCGAACAATGCCAGTGAGAATAAATCCAACAACTAGGAGTTTCCACAATTCAAACTTTGTTTCCACAATTCGGCTTATATAAGAGCCAACAACTCCGCCAGCCAGTGCAAATGCTGAAAGAATAATATAGCCAGAAGCCGTGCCAAGGTGAAGTTCTGCAAACATCGGTATATTAACATAAGAAACTTCTGCAAAAAAGTTCATTGAAACTATGGCAATAACTATAGGCAAAAGCACACCTTTTTTAATAAAGGCAAATCCCGATTTAAGTTCGCCTAAATATATTTTTATGGCGTTTTTATCAGATTTATCAGAAATGTTTTTTTGCTCTTTATTACGCACCAAAAAAGAAGAAAGTAATGCCATGATTAGAACGACTACATTAACTGTATAAACCAGCTCAAAACCAGCTCCACGAACCATAAGCATGTAAAGCACAACACCAACAGAGGCTCCGCCCATAATACCAACAATACTCATAAGTGCATTTGCTTTAACTAAATCTTCGCTATCCACAATTCTAGGCAAAAGTGCTGCAAATGCAGGGGCACTAAATACGCCCGAGATACTAAACACCAAAATAGCAAGGTGAAAAAACCAAACGCTAGGGCTATAAAAATAAGGAACAATTATTAAAACTAAAACCATGCAAGACCTTATAAAACATGATGCTCGAACTACCTTTATTTTGTTCCACCTATCAACAAAAGGGCCTATTATAAAGCTTGCGATTGCAGGAACTGAAAACGCAAAGCCAGCAATCCCTGTGTACATTGGATTTTGATACATTGCGTGGATTACCCACATCATAAAAATGCCAAATATCCCGCTTCCAACACCATAAAAAGTTGAAAAAATTAAGAAAAATCGAAAATCACGGTTTTCATTAAATAGTTTTTGCATAAAAAATCACCTCGTATATTTATTATATATAAATTATACCAAGATGATTTTGTAATTTCAATATCAAACCTACCAAAGTGCATTTTGCACACATTAGGTTTCATTTTTATCTATGTGAGTTGCATCTTCTTCAAGGTGTAGTTCGGCTAGTTTCTTGTTTATTTCTATTGCTGCACGTTTCTCTGTGTAGTATCCGTATCCATAAATTGCAACAAATATAAATAAAAATGTAATAAGAGTAGCTCTTCCCGTGTCGTTCATAAACAGTAATGGCACAAGGGCAAAAACTATAGTTAAACCTATGTGAATAATTCGCAAGATAATCCCATCAGATTCAAAAAATGCATATATAAGAATGGGTAGAACAGCAAACAAAGCCACTAACAAAAAGCGATGCAAATCCTGAGCGTATAAAATCCATTCACTTCCAGTTATACGGGCGATTATTCCATTTGTTATTATTAATATAGTTGTTATTATACAAAAATATTTAAACATTTGCCCAAGCAAAGCCCTTAATATTAAACCTCTGTAATCTTTACGAAGCCTCATAACCCAAACCTCTCTTTCAACGCAGACACAAATTGGCGAGATATAATAATTTTCTCTCCATTTCTAAGTGTTGCAAAAAAACGTCCGCCGCCTGCTGGGGCAACGCTCTGAATTTTACGCACATTTACAACAATTTGTTTGCTTGCCCTAAGAAAATCGCCACCAAGAATATCCTCTATTTCGTATAGCTTTAAGCGGCTTCTATAAACCGCTTTTTCTGCGTAAACAAACGCCTTCTGGTCAACGCTTTCAACATAGAAAATGGCGTTTACAGGTAGTATAAGGGCTTGGTCATTCTCATAAACGGTTAAATCATCAGGGCTTTTTATTAAATTAATTGCCCGTGCAATTTTATCCGTCATGGTTTTAACATTAACAATAATGCTTTCTTCTTCTCCTGGTTCAGGGTCTTGTATTATAATTCGCATATACTGCACTCCTGTTAATCATATTTTTTATAGTATAACCGTTTGTGTTATTCAGTGCAATATTAAATTTTTTCAAAAAATACTTGACACAGAGAATGTATCATGATATTATAAATACATGATGTATGTATATAAAATAATTGCGAGGTGATTAGTATGCCAAGAAACAAGTATCCTGAAGAAACTGTTAAAAAAATTTTAGATGTATCTTTAAAGCTGTTTCTTGAAAAAGGGTTCGAGCAAACTACAGTGCTTGATATTGTGAACAACCTCGGAGGGCTAACACGTGGAGCTTTTTATCATCATTTTAAATCTAAAGAAGAGGTTTTAGAGGCTTTAACTGAGAGATTATTCTCCGAAACAAATCCTATGGAAAAAGTTAAACAAGAAAAAGGGCTAAATGGCTTAGATAAGCTTAGATTATTGATGAAGCAAAGCGTTGTAGAAGGATTTGCTGATGAAAAAAAAGTAGCTTTAGATAAGATAGCTTTGCCTTTATTGTCAAATCCTCGTTTTTTAGCGATGCATGTGAAAGGCATACAAGAGGCAGCTCTTTCAATAATACCATTTATTGAGGAGGGCATGGCAGATGGTTCTATCCGCCCTAGAAATGCCAAAGTTTTGGCTGATTTATTTATGTTGCTTTTTAGTTTTTGGATGATTCCTACGATATACCCATGTGACGACGACGAAGCAGGTGATAGGATAATGGTTATTAAAGAGATGCTTGATGCTTGTGGATTTCCGCTTCTTGATGAGGACCTCTTGGAAAGCCTTGAAAATTTAGCCGCTCTCGAATATCTATTACCTAAAAGTGAATAAGGTTCGCCCTACCTCAAGGGCATTTTTTTACAAGACGATACATACAATCATTATGTATTAAAATGAATTTAAAAGGGAGAAATAAAATGGAAAATATAATTTCTGTGTCAAACTTGGAAAAATCTTTTAAAAGCCTTCACGTTTTAAAAGGTGTTAGCTTTGAAGTTAAAAAAGGCAGCATATTTGCACTGCTTGGCTCGAATGGTGCAGGGAAAACCACCATTGTTAAAATACTTTCAACATTATCAAAACCAAATGGTGGTGATGCCAAAATTTGTGGCTACGATGTAACAAAACATGCTTCGGATGTGCGTGCTTGTATCAGCTTAACAGGGCAATATGCGGCAGTAGATGAAGCTTTAACGGGAAGAGAAAATTTGCAAATTATTGGTGCCCTTAACAAGCTTAAAAATGTTAACCAAAGAGCAGATGAGTTGCTTGCAAAATTTCGTTTAGAAGATGACTGTAAACGCCAAGTTTTAACGTATTCTGGTGGTATGCGTCGTCGTTTAGATATTGCAATGAGTTTAATGGGTAGCCCCAAAGTACTTTTTTTGGATGAACCAACAACAGGGTTAGACCCTCAAAACCGCATCGCCATGTGGGATATGGTTAAAGAGCTTGCAAATAGCGGTACTACAATATTCTTAACCACACAATATTTAGAAGAAGCCGAGTATTTAGCCGACCACATAGCAATTTTACACGAAGGCAAAATAACGGCAGAAGGCACACCGACTGAACTTAAGAATGTATTACCGCAACAAAGCATACTATTAGATTTTAATACAAGCGAAGATATGGAAAAAGCTTGCACAACATTAAAAGGCTACACTATTAGCCCTGTTAAAGAAAATGATAAAACAATTGATGTTTCAACTGATGGTAGTTCTGTACAATTTGCCGATGTTTTAACTAAATTAAATAATGAGAATATACAAATTGCTCGCTTTACTCAAAAATCACCTACACTAGAAGATGTATTCCTCACTCTTATTGGTGAGAAAAAGGAGGCTAACTAATTATGGAAGCAGTTAAAAAAGCTAAATCAAATGTGTTTTACGATTCATGGATTATGTTTAAAAGGTGTATACTTATTTCGCTAAGAAGCCCAGAAACTATCGGAACAGCGATAATGGTGCCGGCTATCGTAATGCTTTTATTTGGCCTTATATTTGGTAATATTGTGGATGTTGGTGATTATAGCTATATTAACTTTATTGTGCCAGGTATTATTTTGCAAACTGTTGCTCAGGCAGTAGCATCTACCGGTGTAAATGTTAATAACGATATGCAAAAAGGTGTTACCGACCGTTTTCGCTCTATGGCGGTTGCTAGGTCGGCAATGCTTACAGGGCATGTATTAGCATCTGTTGTTAGAAATATGGTAGCAACTATTATTGTTATAGGTGTTGCTATTGCCATTGGTTTTAGGCCGCAAGCAAGCTTTGTTCAGTGGTTAGTTATTGCTGGAGTTTTAGTTTTATATATGCTTGCTATTACATGGATTGCAGTTATTTGTGGCATTATTGCAAAAACTCCCGAAAGTGCATCAACTATGCCATTTTTGCTTTTTGTTTTGCCATATATAAGTTCGGGTTTTGTTCCTGTAGAAACAATGCCAAGAGCACTTAGGTGGTTTGCAGAGCATCAACCAATGACACATATTATAGATAGTGTGCGTGCGTTAATGCTAGACATGCCAGTGGGTAACTCATTGCGACTAGCACTAATTTGGAGTGCTGGAGTAATTATTGTTTCCTTTGCAATCGCGGTACAGGTTTATAAACGCAAAACTAAATAAATTATATGAAGTTATAAAAAACACCTACTAAGTAAATTTGCAGGTGTTTTTTATATTTTAATATCACAAAATTATTAAGAAAAAGCAACATTTATATTACTTTTGCTAAATTAATGATTGCCTGTGGTATAGTGGGATAAACTAGGAGGTATTATATTATGAAATATTTTGATTCACACGCACATTACCTAGCAAAACGTTTTAAAAAAGACATGCATAAGCTTTTAGTAGACATGCACAAGAATGATGGGGTAGAATATATAGTAAACTCTACGAGTGACTCCGCACTTGAAAGCGGCTTACAACTTGCCAAAAAGTACGATTTTTTCTATTTAAGTATAACTATGGACGACTTTTATTTAGACGACCTTGAAGAGCCAGAAAAAGAAGAAAGCAAAATAAACGAACTTTTAGAAAGAACAGTTGCAAAGGCATTAAAGCTTAAAAAAGAAAGCGGCAAGATTGTTGGCTGGGGAGAGTTTGGCATGGATTTTAGAAAAGAAGAGCCCACAGAAAAATCTATAAAAAATCAATCGTTTTGGTTTAAAAAAGATTTAGAGGCGGCAAGGCAGTTAAAGCTTCCTGTTGTAATACATTCGGGCAACGCTTGTGATATGGTTTTTGATCTATTAAAGGCTGCCAATATGCCTGATTATGGAAACGGTAAAGGCATGATTCATAGCTTTTTAGGTTCGCCAGAGCTTGCTCAAAGATATATAAAAATGGGCTATTTGATAAGTGTTACAGGGGTTGTTACACACCGTTCTCCACGTGGCAGAAACTTGGCCCAAGTTGTTAAGAAGGTACC
>WQZK01000120.1 GCA_009780765.1 Defluviitaleaceae bacterium | reverse complement strand
TCTAGGGTATATAATTTGCTTTACAGGAGGCTTTCTTTTGCCTCTATTGAGTTTTTGGTAGTTCAGGTCATTTATGTAATCGGAGCAACAAAATTGAAAAAAATTCATTTACAAAAAGGTGGTATCATCATGGAAGAGAAAGGCATACTGGTTTCGAACAATGGAAAAGGCAATACTGCACAAGATTTTTGGAGGTTGATATACTTATGGCTTGCAGTAGCAGGAGGAATTCTTATATACATATCAAGAACAGTTTTAACAGTTACTGAACGTAATTTTTGGGGTTCTCCAACAATTGTAAGGCATCCAATGGCAGGCTTTGTACTTTATTTGGGTATATTTGCGATTGCCGGCGGGCTTATTGACGTTATTGCAAAATGCTTTTGCATAGGAAAAACAGAAATAAATGTTTATGCCGATTTTATTGAAGGTACGGGCGTGGGAAAATACTTTATGCTTGGTGCCTACAGCACAAAGCAATTTAAGCTAACGTATGACCAAATAACAAGCGTTGATTCGACTAAAAGCTCTCTAACAATTCACGCCCACGGCACATCATATAAATGCTATGTTAAAAACTCTGCTGAAATTCAAAAAATTATATTTGACCTTAGAAAATAGGATTATAACCTGTTAATTTCGTAAATGCTTCAATACATTAATAATTTTCTGTGCTTCGCTTGATTTGTAAAGGCTAATCGAGCGGAGCATAGTTTCAAGCCTCGATCTCAATAAAGCTGGCGGAGTTTTTAAAGTGATTTCGTCCAAAACATGAGCAATTGTATGGCTTACAGAGCTCTGATGTGTAAAAACAAAATCACCATTTTTTATTCTCCAGAAAAACGGACAATGTTCTTTTAAAATATTGAGCGTAGTCTTTGTCTTGATAAAATACCTATCATTGCCATAAATTTCTTCTTGCCCGAATAAAAGCTCCGCAACAACAGTATTTTCAATGGAAATAGAGGCAATTTTACCGCGTATCATGTTAATATTATCTTTAAAATCTCGAAGAAATTCTTTGTTAAATCCGGGGCCATCAAAATTATATGCAAACTTTATTTTGTTGCCGTGAATGGGGAAGAGGTCTATCCCTGCAAAGGCAGCCAAATTTCCGCCTTTCGAGTGGCCTGTAAAGTAAAAATTTCCGTTTTCATATTGACTTAAATATTTTGTAGCCACTTGCGAAGAAAGCCGTTGGGCCTGTGTTATTTCTTCTAGCATCGAAAAATTTTCGTGCCAGCCAGCTCTTGTTCCGTCGGTTCCTCTGTAGGCTATGCAGTAGTTGTTTTCTCCTAAATCCAAAGCAAAGCAAGCAAACTGGCTATCCTTCATGTTTTCGTATACAAATTCTAGTATTTTTATATCCTTATATCGTTCGTTATATTTAAGCAAAATTGCCATTTCTCTGTAGTCTTTTAAGCTTTTTGTGCAACAGCCAAATCTAAATTTTAATATTTCGTCATTTTCTATAAGTAAGTTGCAAAAATCTTTTACTGCGATGTGAGAAATTTTTAATCCTTCCCCTTTAAATTTACGAATATCTTTGCCAACTGGCAAATAAGCAAAGGCCGACAAAATAAAAGCATCTATGTAATCAAATGGCTTTTTTTCTGTGATTTTTTGATTTTCTTTGGCGAGGTAGTCGAGCAAATATGTCATAACAAGGCACTCCTCTCTATTAAAGTTTATGAGAGGAATGCCTTGTTATATAACGTATCATGGTTTTTGAGTATGAAATTTTTTGAGTTTTTTCAAAACCTTTTCATGAACTATTTTTGCAGGAGTTCCCATTAGAATTTCGATACCTTCGTTGATGTCGTCAATAGCATATATAGAAAATTTACTACTTTTAACCGCATCAATAACAGAATCTTTTAAAACCAAGTCTTTAATGTTTTGCCTAGGGATAATAACACCTTGGGTGCCAGTTAACCCTCGTTTTTTGCATATATCAAAAAAACCTTCGATTTTATGCGAAACGCCACCTATCGGCTGGATTTTGCCAAACTGGTTTACACTGCCAGTAACGGCAATTTCTTGGCTTATAGGTATTTCTGAAAGGCTTGATAAAATTGCATAAAGCTCGGTACTAGAAGCCGAATCGCCATCTATTCCACTATAATTTTGTTCGAAGCAAATTCTTGCAGAAAGCGAAAGCGGAAACTCTTGAGCATACTTATGCCCCAAGTAGCCAGAAATTATATTAACACCTTTGTCGTGTAAACGTCCCGACATGTTGGCCTCTTTCTCGATATTTATAATTCCAGCTTTGCCCATATAGCTGGTTGCTGTAACCTTTGATGGTTTGGCAAAAGCATAATCACCCATATCTAAAACCGCAAGGGCGTTAATTTCGCCAACTTTTTTGCCTTTAACATCAATTATAATAACATCATTATCTATAAATTCGGCAAGTTTTTCTTCGTAGATGTTAAACCTAAATTCACGCTCTTCTAGTGCCTTTTTAACATGAGTATCGTTGATTTTTGAAGAATTGTCAAGCTCTGCCCAAACGTTTGATTCTAGTATTATTTCACCTAGTAAACTAAACTGAGTTGTGAGTTTATCTTGACTTTCAGACAATCTAAAAGAATGCTCTAAAATTTTGCAAATAGCATTTTCAGAAAGCTCTTTGCAATTATTATTTTTTGAATACATTTTTGTGAATTTAACAACTTTTGAGATGTTTTCATCAGAAGCCTGCATTTCGTAATCGAAATCGGCCCGTATCTTGAATAGTTTTTTAAAATTATCGTCAAATTTATAGATTAAATTGTAATAAAAAGCAGTACCTACCAAAATAATTTTTACGTTTAAATTTGCAGGCTCTGGTTTGATGGCATTAAGTGCAAGCGTTGGGTTGCATTCGCGTAATGGTTCGATTACTATTTTTTCGGTGGCTAGGGCTCTTCTAAGTGCTTCCCATGCAGCACTGCTTGAAAATAAATCGTGTGCCTGAATTATGAGATAACCACCGTTTGCACGGTGTAAAGAGCCTGACTTTATCCTCATAAAATCGGTCGAAAAGCCGCCTACTTCGTTATCGTATTCAATTTCGCCAGTTAGATTTGAATAGGTTGGGTTATGCTCAATAACAACAGGTGCACCAGCTTTACCACCATTATTTGTTAAAACATTTACTCGATATTTGTTAAATGTTTTTTCAGATTTTTTTTTCGATTGAGCTGAAATAATAGCAGAAACAGCATCATCCTCTGAATCAGTACTTAAAAAATCACTGATATTGTTTAAAATGTGTTCTTTAACACTGGCTAAATACACAAGCACATCATCATTTTTTGCATATTTTTTAGAAACCTCCGAAACTATTCGCCCAACTGTAAAAAGTCCAATTTGATATTCAATTGCTTCTATATCTTTTTTGAGGAGCTTCTCGTCGTCTTTAAGTTCTTGCATTATCTTGTTTGCCTTTTCTTGAACAGCGTCTGACGCATGGCTTATCTTATTTTTAGTTTCTTGACTTAATTTATCATATTCTTCTTCACTTAGTACCTTGCCGTCTACTAGAGGTAGCAAGTATATTCCCGAATTTGTGCTTTTAACTGAAAAATTGTATTTTTTAACATCCTCTGTAAGTCCATCTATGCGATTATCTTTTATTTCCTGATATTTGTTGATAATATCACTTTTACGGCTTTCATAATCCTTATTTGAAAACACTCGTGGAATTTCAAAAATAAGCGAGTTTACCAACTCTCTCATATCATCAGAAAAAACTTTTGCAAGACCAGCTGGAAAAGTTAAAAGCTTTGGCGATTTTGGCTTTTTAAAATTGTATACATAGCACAAATCATTTGGCGTTTTTTCATTTTTTGCAATGTTTTCGGCATAATGCTTTGAAAATGTTGTTTTACCAGTGCCAGATAAGCCACAAGAATAAATATTATAGCCCTTTTTCTTTATATGAAGACCAAACTCGAGCGATGATGATGCTCGTTTTTGCCCAATTATATCCAAATTGTTATCAGCCATATCTGAAAAGTTAATTTTGTTTTTTTTAAAATATCTTTTTAGTCTTTTGTGGTCTAGTTTTGATTTGCTTTCTGACATTCGACCACCTCTTTTTTCGAACTATATATAGACATTTAAGTTGAAAAGCACAACTTAAATGTCGCAGCTGCTACGCAGCCTAAAACACCTCCTCCGCTTATGCTGCGTCGGTGTTGTGCGTTCATGTAAGTTAAAAACAATTTAACGCTTTGCGTTATTGTTTTTAACTTAATTCACTATAGTTACAAATACCGCCACATTATTATAGCATCTTCTTTAGTGTCTTTATAATAGTTTTTACGAAGCCCCTCAATTTTAAAACCATTATTTGCGTATAATTTTTGGGCTGGGGCGTTGTTCATTCTAACTTCTAGGGTAATGCCAATCATTTCTTTTTCTATGGCTATATTAATTAATTGTTTTATAAGTTTGTCGCCAATTCCATTACCTCTATATTCTTTTTTAACAGCGATGTTGGTTATATGCCCTTCATTTACAACATGCCACATGCCAACATAGCCAGCCACCTCACCCTCAAAAAGTGCAAGCAAATAAATGCTTAGCTTATTTTCAAAAGCATCTTTTTCAAGCTCGTGCTTGCTCCATGGTATTGAAAAAGAATCTTCTTCTATTGCATAAACATCGTTTAAGTGCTCTCTTTCAAACTTAATTATTTCTATCATTTTTTTCTTCGTACTCCCGCTCTGCTTGAGTTTTTTTAAGATACATAAGTTCAAACTCGCTATAATCTACTGCCTTTTCAATTAAATTTAAAGAAGCCAAAGCAACGGACGAGCCTCTTTGCATATTGTTATTTACAGGTGCAATTTTATGGCCATTTTCAAAAATTAAATTTCTATGAAGCAAAATACCATCACCTAAAAATATTGCAGGCTTGTTATATGAATTAACAGTTTTTATTACATCGTTTATATCTTCTGCCATATAATCACTTATTTTTTTGCCATCTTCATATAGGGCACTATAAACTTGGTTACGCCTAGCATCTATAATTGGCACAATTAAGCTTTCACCCTGATATAAAACAGTATATGCCAAAGCATCAAGCGTGGGAACGGGTAAAATTTTTATACCCATTGCATGAGCAAAAGATACGGCAATGCTTGCCCCAATTCTAAGCCCTGTGAAAGACCCAGGACCGCTTGATACGGCTATATAATTAATTTCAGAAAGCTCCATAGAAACGGATTTAAAAAGATTTTCTATAAGAGGCAAAAACGTTTCAGAATGATTCATTTTATAGTTTACGGTAAACTCGCCGATTGTTATGTGATTATTAATAATTGCACAAGAGGCAACTTGCCCGCTTGTGTCAAGCCCTAGAATATTCATAATTAATTAATACGCCTCCCAATTATTGGTAAAAATTTAACATCTTGTTTTGTTAGCCCTTTTATTTTAAACATTGTAAAAATGTACACAACTCCACCAATTGCAATAGATAACATTAATGCTATAGAATTGCTTGGATATACCATATACAGCAGCCTATAAGCTATAAAACACACTACAGACATCACAATTGATGCAAATATCGGCTTTAAGAACACAGCTTTAAAATCAAGCTTAGAGCCTGTGTATTTATATGCAAAGTAGGCATTTATAGAAGCGGCTAAGGCGTAGCACACGGTTGTTCCAATTATTGCACCAACAATATTTATAGATGGTATAGAAATAAGTATAAAATTTAGCGGAATTTTTATAAGGCAACCAAGAAATGCTGAAAAAACAGGAACTTTAAGTTGCCCAAGCCCTTGTAAAACACCTGTGCATATTTGAGAGAGCGAAAAGAAAATTACGCTAATAAAGCCGGTTTGCAAAAGTAGTGCACCTTCTGGAGCTTCTGGAAATAAAAATTTTAATATTTCGCTTGCAAAAATGCCCATTCCAAAAGCAGCAGGGATAGAAATAATCATGGCAAGCCTTATTGCTAGGTTCATTTTGTCGTTTGCAGCCTTTTTGTCTTTAATGGCAATAGATGCTGATATGCTAGGAATAATAGCAACTGCCATACTAGAAGCTATA
>WQZK01000119.1 GCA_009780765.1 Defluviitaleaceae bacterium | reverse complement strand
CTTGCCGTAAACCAAAAAGAAGCCGTTATAAACGCTTTAATAAACGGCGTTACAGTTATAACAGGCGGGCCGGGAACAGGAAAAACAACAACAATAAACACGATAATTAACTTGCTTAAAAAAGAGGGACTAGAAATAGAATTAGCAGCACCAACGGGCAGAGCCGCAAAACGGATGACGGAAGCCACAGGGCATGAAGCCAAAACTATTCACCGCCTTTTAGAGGTTAAGTTTATGAGTGAAGATTCTAACCGCCAGTCGTTTGAAAAAAATGAAGATAACCCTATCGAGGCGGATGTTATTATTATCGACGAATGTTCGATGGTTGATTGTTTACTTATGTTTAACTTACTTAAAGCTGTGGGCGAGGGTTCTAGGCTTATTTTGGTGGGCGACTCTAACCAGCTGCCATCTGTTGGGCCTGGCAATGTTTTAAAAGATATTATTGCAAGCGGGGCAATAAAAACTGTAGAACTTTCAGAAATTTTTAGGCAAGCACAGGAAAGTGCAATTGTTATGAATGCACACAGGATAAATCAGGGAGAATACCCCGAAGTTAATGAAAAAGAAAGCGACTTTTTCTTTGTTAAAAGGCTAAATGCCGACGAAGCTATAAACACCATGCTAGAAATGGCACTAAGAAGAATACCAAAATCTTTCGGACTTGATTTTTTTAAAGATATACAAATTTTAACACCTATGAGAAAATCGGCACTTGGTATTAACAATTTGAATAAAATTTTGCAACAGGCTTATAATCCGCCAAAGCACCACAAAAGCGAGTTTGAATACAGGCAAACTATTTTTCGCGAGGGCGATAAGGTTATGCAAATTAAAAATAATTATGCCACTGTTTGGAAAATTTATGATTCGGGTAAAAACCTTGTAGAAGAAGGCACAGGTGTTTTTAATGGCGACGAAGGCATAATAGAGAGAATAGACAAGCAAAAAGAAACTATGAAAGTTATTTTTGACGAAGAAAAGGTTGTAGAATATGATTTTACACAGCTTGATGAGCTTGATTTAAGCTACGCGATAACAATACATAAATCGCAAGGGAGCGAGTATAAGGCAGTTATAATTCCTATACATTCGGGTCCATACATGCTTTTAAACCGCAACCTTTTGTATACCGCACTTACAAGGGCAAAGCAGCTTGTTGTAATTATAGGCAGTTTTGATACAGTTAAGCAAATGGTTGATAATAATAGGGAGCTTGCACGGTTTTCGGCACTTTCTTATAGAATAAAAAAATTCAGCAAAATTTTTGGTAATTCAAACCTATAATGCTGCATATATAGTAATATAGCAATACAAGATTAATTAATTTGAGGAGTAAAACATGATAGAAATAAACGAAATTATTATTATAAGCATTGATAAAGACGAAGAAATTTGGCATATAGAAGGCGAGATTGAGTTTGAAAGCGATTTTACAACAAGCTTTACGGTTGATTACGACGAAGCAGAAGACGAGCTTTTACATCTAGAGCTTGAATTAAACCCAGGAAAATATGATAAATCTTTATTAAAATCTATGATTATAGATGCAGCGAGTGAATACGAAGATTAATGATTTGATTTTCATTCAGCCTTCATGATAGAATAATATGTAAGTACAAAGGAGAAAAAAACATGTTAAAACAAGAATTGGCATCAGGAGTAATACAATATATATTCCCGAAAAGTGGAGAAAAGTATAATTTCGGAAACACTATCATCGCTGTGGTTCATGAAAACAAGGCCATTTTGATTGATAGTGCCTATAAAGATGAAGCACCTCAGGTTTTTGAAGATTTGGTGGCAAACGGCATTGCGGTTGACAGCATTATACTTTCTCATAGCCACAACGACCATACAGATGGCTTTAATGTACTACCAGAAGTGCCTTGGTACGGAAGTTCGTTCTTTAATCTTGAAGAGTATGATGAAAATCAGGTTAAAAGATATATACCGATTGAAAATCCTACGATCATTGAATTTGGTAAGCATACTCTTGAAATAATACCTTCTCCAGGTCATTCGGAGTGTACTGTACTTGTAAAGATTAACGGGCAATTTATTCATGTGGCGGACGAAATAATGTATTCTCATGATGGGCAGCCGCTACTTCCATGGATAGACAGCAGGGATGATATTAAAAGGCAGCTTGAGTCATGGAACAAGATTAAAGATTATCACAAACTAACAATCATACCAGCACATGGGCCGATACTTGATGGAAACAAACTTCATAAAGATATACAAAATCGTGCTGCATACGCCGAGGCTATATTAATGGCAGATGGTAAGCCGATTACTTATGAAGAAGCCACAAAAAACTGTGATTGCACTTTTTTAAGTAGCCATTGGTTTAAGCATTTAGCAGAAAAATAAAATGTATTTATAGTGAATTAACTTGAAAACAATAACGCAAAGCGTTAATTGTTTTCAAGTTAGATGAACGCACCTATAGCCAAACGTACTTTAAAACAGTGAACGAGGAGGTCAAGCGTTTACAACTATATAACGCGGCTTTGCGTTATGCCTGACACATGGTACTGATTGAAAAGCAATTTGCTTTAAGTTGCATTTTCAACTTAAATGACTATAAAAAACAGCATAAAAAAGCTTAGTATGTTTAATATACTGAGCTTTTTAGTTGCATTATATTGTGTAGATATGCCAGTGTATTCCAAAGCGGTCTTTTACATCGCCGCATAAAGGCGACCAAAACTGTGGTGCTAAGGCTTCAATAACTTGTCCACCATCTGCTAGCTTGTTAAAAACAGAAGTTGCTTCTTCAGAAGAATTAAAAGCAATTGAAAGTGAAAAATATTCGCCTGTTATCTTTGAGGTTGCTCCATCAGTCATAGTAATTGGTGTGCCGTATATCATAAGCTCCGAGTGCATTACAAAATTTGGAGAGGCACCCTCTATAGCAAAGCCTTCTGGGGCTTCGCTTAAATAGTTTATTGTTTTTACCGAAGCATTAACCGCTTCTTTATAAAAAGAAATGGCTTCATCACAGTTACCTTGAAAACTAATAATTGGTACAAGCATATAACATGCTCCTTTCTTGGCATAGTATTTTTAGATTTAAGTATATCATCATTTATTTACATTGTCAAGAACAAATATTCGGTTTAAATTCAATTATTTCATTAATCATCTTGCTCGAGTATAACATTAACGGCACTTCCTAAAAGCAAAACGGTGCATATAATATTAAGCCATATTAAAAGTATTACAATACCCGCAACAGAACCATAAAGCGAAGAATGGCGAGAAAAATTATTTACATAAATATTAAATCCATAGCTTGCCAAAACCCACACCAAAACAGTTATTAAAGCCCCCGGCAAAAGATTTCTAATTCTAACTTTTTTAAGAACCGAAAGCTTATTTATAGCAATAACAGCACAAAGCATTAAAAACATTGAAACAACATTTCCAAAAAAGCCAAAAAAGTGTGTTGTAAAATTGTTTGTATTAAAGTAAGTTGTTATAAAGGTTAGTATCCAATCGTTAAAAATAAGCATAACCAAGGTTACAATTATAGTTATTGTGAAAATAAACACCAAAAAGAAGCTTAAAAGTCTGCGTTTTATAAAAGAACGTTCGTCTTTATAGCCATATGCTTTGTTTATTCCTTTAATAACAGAGTTAAAACCAGAAGATGCACTAAAAACGGCAATAGCTAAACTCGTTGATAAAATACTTGCACGCCTAAGCGTTAAAACCTCATTTAAAAAGCTTTCCATCATATATGTTAGATATTCAGGCAAATAAAGGCTTACTTGTTGTATTAGATGGGTTGCATCAAGCTCTAAATATCCTAAAATCGAAAATAAAAACAATATAAGCGGAAACATAGATAATAAGATTTTATAGGTTAAGTCGTTTGAGATTGAAATTAAATCGTCTGTCTTAACTTTTTTGACCAATATTGCTATAAATAGTATAAATTTTTTCATGGTTTCTCCCAAATGTATTATCTTACTAAACTAATTATATATCATTTCCCTTCATTTGTATACATATGTATAACATTTTTAATTTTAAAGGCGACAAAGCAGTTAAAGTAGCGAAAAAATAATACTAATAGTTTGTTGTGTTTATTTGTAATATATTGTATAATATTGAAATAGAATAAATGGGAGAGGTTGTGCAAATGTGGATAGAATTGAAAAACTAAAATTGTTAATTGATGCACTAACTGAAAATGAAGTTGATTTTGTTTTATCTGTGGTGAAGTTTATTATGGATTACGAAGAAATTTAAGAGGGCGAAAGCCCTCTTTTTTTAAAATCTGTTTGTTTAAAATTATTTTAAAATGTTGAATAAATGTAACTTATTTATGAGATAATATTAATTGTAAAATATAGTTAAATTTGAAAGGAGATTTAATATGAACCAATTAAGTCAAGTAGAGATTAATGCAATCAGAGAAGTTGTTACATCGCACCAAACTATTGCCTCTAAGCTTTCGGAGTATGCAAGCTCGTGTACAGATGCAAATATTAAGCAAGCTTTTCAAAAAGCTTCACAAGATGCAAATAAAAGTGCACAAACACTTATAGGTATGCTATAGTTGCTAAACTAAAAAATTCTAACAAATTTACGGAGGTATAAAAAATGCAAGAGAAACAAATGGTTTTAGACATTTTATCGGGCGTTAAAGCAAGCATTGGCGGCTATGGCAAAATAATAACCGAGTGCAATTGCCCAAATCTTAGACAAACTTTTCAACAAATGAGAGATGGCGACGAAAAGTTTCAATACGATCTTTACAAAATGGCAGAGCAAAAGGGTTATTATCACAAGTCTCCACCGGCGAATCAGCAAGATTCAGCGAATATTAAAAATGTGCTTCAGCAAGGTATGCAGCAAATGCACTAGTAACTTAAGAAAAAACTCCAAAGTGATTTTGTCGCTTTGGAGATTTTTTTGCATATACTAACAATATAGGAGTGTGATTGGTATGAACAAAAAGCAGTTAGAAAACAAGCTTAGGTTATTTTTTTATAGCCCAAAGTCGTCTAGCATGAAAGAACTAGACAAACAAATTGGCCGAATGATAGGGCTAAACTCAAAGTCTAGTAAAAAAAATGACGACGATAAAAAAGATGAAGATTAATAAAACTATTGTAAATATGGTGCAACTAACGCAAAAACCATTAGAAGAGTGTAAATTACGCAAACCGTAACAAACGATGGCGTTGCTATGCTATGTTTTTCTTTTGCATCCAAAGTTTTTTCAGGCAAAGGATTTGCTTTTATAAATATTTTTAAAACCTTTATAAACCCAAAAGTGGCAACAAGCACTATAAATCCAATAATAACCCACGAAACGATAGGGCTTGAGCTTGTATCAGCTTCGGCTAAAGCATAGCCTTGGCTTTCCAAAAACTCTTCAAGAAAACTAACAAGGCTAAGGAGTACAACTTGGCTGCCATTAAGTATAAAATGGAAAAGCATTGCCGAAAACATAGAGCCCGTATAGTAAACTAAAAGAGCGATTAAAATACCTAGTAAAAAAGTGTAGAAAAATTGCTGAAAATTACCGTGCATAAAACCAAAAAACAAGCCATTTACAATGATTAATTTTTTCATGCTAGCTTTTTCATAGCCTTTAAAAACTACACCTCTAAAGGCTATTTCTTCGCAGATAGATGGCACAACTGCAACTACAAATAAAAGCCCTAAAAACGGTAGGCTAGTAAGCTCTAGCATAACTTCGGCAAGAATATTTTCAGAAAATAGCGACGTTATGGCTCCAATAGCCATAGTGGCTGGTTGAACTAAGAAGCCCATTATGATGATGAGAGCAACGTTTTTACCGCTCATTTTTTTAAATTTAAGTATGGAGTTAACTTTTTCTCCACCTCTAAAAAATATGAGAAATATTGCAGAAGGAACTAAAAATACAACAGCTTGTGATAAAACTAAATTACCTGCAAGCGGAAAATCTGTAAAGTTTAAGATAACCATCACAATGACTTGAAATAAAACTAAAACCAGCATAAATATATTTGCTTTTCTTGGATTCATAAAAACACTCCTTGTAAAATAATACATATATTTTAACACAATTGTTTTATGCTTGCAATAAAAATTTGAATT
>WQZK01000118.1 GCA_009780765.1 Defluviitaleaceae bacterium | reverse complement strand
TGTTTTGTATGATGTCGAGGTCAGTTTCGGCTAATAAAAATAAATTTTCTGTAGTAACATTAAGCCTGTCTGCTCTTAATTTTATTTGATTAATGCTTTCTTCGCCCGAAACGTACAAAATTTTCTTATTTTGCTCGCCAAGGGTTTGGCATATTTGAAGTATTAGGGTTGATTTGCCAATTCCAGGATCGCCGCCAATTAAAATAAGTGAACCTGCAACAATACCGCCACTTAAAACCCTATCAAGTTCGCCAATTTTTGTTGGCGTTTTAAAATCGGGCATTGTAGAAATTTCATTAACTCCAAAAACCTTCGAGGAAGAGGCAACGAATTTACGTGCCTCTTTTTTAGTGTCTATAACACTCTCTTCAAAAGTATTAAAATTGTTGCACATTGGGCATTTGCCAAGCCATTTGCCTGTTTCGTATGCACATTCTGTACATGTGTAAATATTTCTTGTTTTTGGCATTTTTTAAATCTCCTGCTTTTTTAAAATGCGGATAGATAAAATTAAAAGTAGTGCAGTTGCGGCGAGTGTTATTAAAAATGTTATAATAAAATCTGATATAGGTTCGCCCATAGTGAAATTAAGAGCTCTTGAAACTAAAGTGTAAGGCCAAAAACGTTCGATTCTTGAGATAATTCCTACAAGAATAAGCACAAAGTAACCAATTATTGAATAGGCTGCCGAGCCAGCGGTTCCTTTTGAGATAGTGCTTGAAAAAATTATAATACTAATCATAAAGCCTACAAACACAGTGAACGAAAGAGCACCGCCAAGAACGTGCATTATTTGCCCGGATTCACCAAAGAAAAAGTGTGTATATCCATAAGTAATTAACACAGAAGCAACCAAAGCAAGCACGAAAACTAATAAAGCCATAAAAAACTTAGCCATAACAAAAGTTGTGTGCGAAAGGTTTTTTGTAAGCGTTAAAGCAGCCGAGCCGCTATTTTTTTCGCCCGAAATGATATTCATGAATATAAATAGAATACAAAACATACCAATTTGTGTTAGGTTTGAGTAAAATTGCATCCAAGCATCTATCCATGTTGGGTCGGGCATTTCTATAACAAAGCCATCGCCACCAGTTGCCATTGCCCAGCCTAAAATTTCTGGCATATATCTTGCCATAACAGTGCTTAAAATAGCAAAAAAAGCAAATACTGCTGCTAAAATAAAAAGTTTTCTAGAACGGATAGTTTCCATCCACTCTTTCCCAAAAAATACTGAAAAATTACGCATTTTTAGTTACCTCCATGAAAATATTTTCAAGCGACGGAGTATAAGCTCTAAAGCTTTCTAATGTGTTATCA
Organism: Defluviitaleaceae bacterium; assembly: GCA_009780765.1. Taxonomy (GTDB): domain Bacteria; phylum Bacillota; class Clostridia; order Lachnospirales; family UBA5962; genus WQZK01. Next base: position 4,927 of record WQZK01000118.1, on the reverse strand, counting down.
GATTCCGCCAACAAATTCATCATTTGTTTACTTAAATTATAAACATTATCAGAACGAACGATAATTTCAGAAGGATTTATCCTCTCGAAAGAAAATTCTTTACGATTTTCTAACACGCCGATAAATTTGTTTGCATCTTCCCCAGTAAAAAGCTTAATTAAAATTGCATTTTCTGCATATTTTTTCTTTAAATTTAACATAGAATCGTCGGTTAAAATTTTGCCTTTTTCAATTATTAAAATATGGTCGCAAATATCTTCAACATCTGAAAGTATATGCGTTGAAAAGAAAATAGTTGTTGTACCTTGCAAAGATTTAATAAGCTCCATGATGTCATGCCTGCCCATTGGGTCTAGTGCCGAAACAGGCTCGTCTAAAAACACGATTTCCGGTTCGTTTATAAGTGCCTGAGCGATGCCAAGGCGTTGCTTCATACCGCGAGAGTATGTAGAAATTCTTTTCTTCACATCGTGCATAGAAACTTGCTTTAAACAATCGTCGATTCTTGATTTAAGCTTTTTATCGTCGAAATTATACAGTTTTCCGCAGAAATTAAGATATTCTCTAGCTGTCATGTACCCATAAAAGTTTGGAACATCGGGTAAGTAGCCAATTTTGCAATTATTATTGCTTCCGTGGTGGCGTTCTTCACCAAGTAAAGAAATTTGACCAGCAGTTGGGTTTGAAAGCCCAACAAGCATTTTAATCGTTGTTGTTTTGCCAGCACCGTTTTTGCCTAAAAATCCGCAAACAGCACCTTTTTTAACCGTAAAACTGGCGTCATTAACTGCCTTTTGCACTCCAAATTGTTTTGTTAAATTTTTTACTTCTATAGCGTTACTCATTACAAACCTCCATGTTCTTCTTTTTTTGCTTTGGTTTCATCAAGCATTTTAGAGCCTACTGCAAAGTAAAGGATAGGGCCAACTAAATCAAGCAAAAGAACAATTAAAACCCAGTGCCAAACATCCCTAAAAGGCATTTTTTTTCTAACGATGCTAATTATACACCCTGCAATTAAACCCCAAGATATAATCAATATTGGTATTAAAACAGGTAATAGGCTGACAATAGTTTCCCAAGCACCTGCAAAATCAGTGTTTACAGTAAATATATTATTTGACATTTAGCTCACTCCTAATATTTAAATTTGTTTTAACTACATAAAATTGTTTCTACTATTATTTCTCTTATTTGCAACTCTCAAAACAGCTAAGCCTGCAATTAAAAATCCAACAGCTGGAACTATAAGTCCGAGAGCCCCAAATCTAATTCCCGCTTCCTCAAGCCCAGTTTCCATATGAGGCATAAGGAAGAAATATAACCCAGCTCCTAAAAGCCCTAAGAACGGGGCAAGTGAGGTAAATACGATGCCCATAATTTTTAATCTCTCAGGAGTTATTTGTTCGTTATTTATTCTTCTATTCATTAAAATCTTTCCTTTCGTTATGTTGTTCATTCTCTTCACTTATATGTTGTTGTAAATTTAGAGTTGGTTCACAAAAATTTAAGAAAGATTTAAAAAAGGTCGAGGGATAACCTCGACCATAGTACAAAATAATTTTTAAGGGAAAATTCCACGTAATTTTTTAGCTCTAACAAGTCTTTCAATAGCAACCATGTAAGCTGCATTTCTCATGTTAGTGTTGTGCTCTTCTGCTTTTTTAACAACGCCAGCAAAAGCTTTAACCATAACTTCTTCAAGCTTTTGATTTACAGTTTCTAAATTCCAGCTCATGAATTGAAGGTTTTGAACCCACTCAAAGTAAGAACAAACAACGCCACCAGCATTTGCTAAAATATCAGGGATAACGATTACGCCACGTTTGTCAAGAATTTCATCGCCTTTAACAGAAACAGGGCCATTAGCACCTTCTACAATAATTTTAGCTTTAATTTTGTCTGCATTAGTTTCGTTAATTTGGTTTTCAAGAGCAGCTGGAACTAAAACATCGCAGTCGAAAGTTAGTAATTCTTCGTTAGAAATCATTCTAACGCCATCTCTCTTATAGTCTTTTAATAAGTTTCCTCTAACGCTTAGGTATTTCATTAAATCTGCCATATCAAGGCCAGCTTCGCAAGCGATACCAGTAGAAACATCAGAACAAGCAACAATTTTGCAGCCTTTTTCGTTTAATAAATTAGCAGCAACAGAGCCAACGTTACCCATACCTTGAACAGCAACAGTTTGCGTTTTAGGGTCGATACCGTGCTTTTTAAAGTATTCCATAGTAGAAATCATAACACCGCGACCAGTAGCTTCTGCACGGCCTAAAGAACCACCAAGTTCGATTGGTTTACCAGTAACAACACCAGGGCTTGAGTGACCTTTTAACATGCTGTATGTATCAACAATGATACCCATAATTTCAGCATTAGTGTTTACATCAGGTGCAGGAATATCAATTTCAGGACCGATGATAGGTGCAATCATAGCAGTGAATCTACGAGTTAATCTAACTAATTCTTTGTGAGAAAGTGTATTAGGGTCAACTGTAACGCCACCTTTACCACCGCCATATGGAACATCTACAACGGCACACTTAAATGCCATCCAGCCAGAAAGGGCTTTAACTTCATCCATATTTACTTGTGGGTGATACCTAAGTCCACCTTTGTATGGACCCCTAAGGCTGTTGTATTGAACTCTATAGCCTTGGAAAACTTTAACTGTACCGTCGTCCATTTCGACTGGTACTGAAACTTGAAGCTCTCTTTCTGGATATTTTAAAATGCTAACATCGCTTTCTTCGTAGCCAAGCATGCCAGCAACTTTATCCAGGATTTTGATTAAATCTTGATACGGATTATAATTATTATCCACGTCAATTCTCCTCTCAGATAAGTATGTTTTTGGTTTAACAATATACTTTCACTTATATTGTAACCAATAAAGCAAAATAAATCAACCCTTATTTAGTTTTATTTCTGAAATATTTCTTAATAGTATTTACTTCGACACAAAAATTGTATAAAATTAAGAAAAACACACGGATTAAGGGCGGTTAAGTTTATGTCATTTTACAGTAAAAACAAGAAAAAAGTAAATCTTTTTATAAAGGCATTTTTGATAACACTGGTTTCGTCTTCGGCAGTAGTTGTTGCGGTTTTGGCAGTAGTTTTGTTTAGAAATATACAACAACCACCTGAAATTCCGCAAATGCCATTAGCAGATGTGGGGCTTAATTTTCCTTCGCAAAGTGGTGAGGAGGATGAAGATTTGGCGATAAATAGCGGAATGATTGCACCAGAACGATTTACCCAAGACGACAGAAGGGATTTATTTTTCACCTTTTTGATAATAGGGTTAAATGAGGGGACAAATGCAAATACAGTTATGGTAGCTTCTTACGATTGGGCTAACCAAGAAGCACATCTTGTAAGCATACCAAGAGATAGTCTTATAAACACTAACCGTAATATCAGAAAACTAAGCGGTGGTTATATAAACGGTGCACTTCATGGCAGAGGCGTGGCTGGTGGAGTTGCACAAATGCAAAGAGAGGTTATGAGTGTTATTGGCTTTGTACCAGATTTTTACGTTGTTATTAACTACAATGCTTTTTATCAAATAATAGACTCCGTTGGTGGAATTATGGTTGATGTTCCTATAAGAATGAGGTATGACGACCCACTGCAAAACCTACATATAGATATACATCCAGGGCTACAGAGTATGGACGGAAGAACTGCACTTCATTTTGCACGCTATAGAAATAGTAATCCAGGTTTTCAGGCTATAACAGATTACCAGAGAATAGAAAACCAGCAGATTATTGTTAACGCAGTTCTTGAAAATCTCTTAAGACCAGCAAATATACTAAGAATACCCGAATTTATAGATATATTTAACGAAAATGTATACACAAATCTAACAACAATAAATATGTTACAATTTGCGAACCAGCTTAATGAAATTAGGGGAACCGATTCGCTAACCAGCCATACGGTGCCAACTCTCGGAACAAGTGGCTATCCTATGTGGTATGAAATTTTAGATGCAGAAGGTATTGTAGAGCTTGTAAATAGAACGATTAATCCGTATGAGAAAGATATAGAGTTAGGCGATTTAGATATAATAGTTAGATGAGTTTAACTATTGTGAGAGTTTTGAAGGTAGCGAAGCAATCTATAATAAAAAAGCAACGGAACTAACTCCGTTGCTTTTTTATTTCTGTGTCGATGCGTTCTAGGAAATCTTAAGTTATATGACTTTCTCTTCCTTAATCGAAAATACATTACTAAAGTTTACAAAAAAGTGTAGAAAAATGCTCGGAATCAAGCTACCTGTAACCATGAACAAGAATCCCAACAAAACCCCACCCAAGGTGGTTATAATAATGCCTTGAATGCCTTGATAAAAGTGTGCAACTCCAAACATTAGGCTTGTAATCAACACGATAAAGATTATTGAAAGGTTTGGAAATTGCATTTGAAAAACGTAGAACAAAAAGCCTCTACACAGAATTTCTTCGTAAATGCCTGCTGTTAAAGATTTGCCTGTAGCCACTATTTTTTCTTTTCTGGTGCGTGGTGTCATTGCGTCCATGATTCTACTATATTCGCTTTTTTGGGGGTTACCAAAATTTTCTGCTTCGGATTTTTTGTGTTTTGGGCTAACAGCTTGATAAAGAAATAAGATGAATACGGCACCACATAAAATAAGGGTGATAACTGTAAACCAGATATTATAATCAAAACTTAGTGGACGCAAGCCAAGGTCTATAAAGCTGATACCTGCAAGTAAGCACACTACAAATAAAACCAACAATGTACACCAGCCACGGGCAATACCTCTTAAAGAACGCTTGATTCTTATTTTTTCTGTTGCTTCAGCACTAAAGTAAAAACTAAGTAGTTTTTTTACACGCAACTTCCCACTTATAGCTATCACCACTATATAAACAACAACTGCCAATAAAAATGC
>WQZK01000117.1 GCA_009780765.1 Defluviitaleaceae bacterium | reverse complement strand
ATCAGAAAGAGCACCGTTATATATAATTATTTCGGCTATAGAGCCGTTAAACCCATCTCCTATAGTTATCGTCATAGAATTATGATTAAATATAGGTTCTGGACCAAATGCAATATTTTCTTGTATTCTATCATTTATGCCATGCTTAATTAAGTTTTCACCTGAAGGCCCTGCCCCAATAGCAAAACGTCCACTAAGCACATAAAAATGCCCCCTATGATCATTGTTGCTACTATCATATGTTGGATAAATTGGCGAAGCATCTGCATATGTTGTAAAACCAATTGGATTAGTAATTGAAAACTCATGAAAGCCAAGTTGCCAATTGTTTTGCATTAAAACTTCAGTTACACCTGCAGGGATACCGATCGCAGTTTTAACTTGTTGTGCAACAACGAAAACAGTTATTTCTGAAGTATTGACCGCATTATTAAACGGTTCTATAGTTAGAACATCTGATATTGACGCCATTGGGTCTACAGTAAAGTCTATGGTGTTAAACTGTGCACTTTCTGCCGTACCCGAAACATTAACAGTTGCAAATCCTAACATTGGCTCTCTTCCTATTGTTGCTCGAGCCGCACCAACAAGATGTTCCCCTTCTTGTATGGTCGATCCTGATGGCAAAATACCTACAAACTCGTTAGGCCTCCATCTTAAATTATTCCAAGCAAATACTCTGCCTTCATCAGGGTTAGAACCCCAAACTCCTGGAGGATTCTCAACTTGGGCACGCGTATCTGCAAATCGGTGTACGTTTGGATTAGCTGGGTCTGCATTTCTTTCAATAACACCTGCCACAAAATGTGCAAACAAGCTACTATTAACAACAGGCAAACCTAAAATATAAACACTACTACTAGGCACTTCTTGCCCAAATTTACCAACATTAGAGTGAGGATGAGCCGAAACCATAATTTGCCTACCAATAAAATCAGAAAAATCCAAGGTAGCTGAACGTTCTAATATAAACGAACTCGGCGGAGTTGGCAAAATCAAGCTGAAATCAGCGTTATGTAAACTTGGCCTTAGCATTGCCCCAAAATCAAATTCCTCGCCTAGTATATAATCGCTATCAAAATGTGCCTGCAAAAATCCTTCTCTTGCTGTATACCATCTAAATATAACACCATCATCAATTGCACCTGGCCTTGAAGGTGTTAAATGAATAGCTGAGTCCCAAGGGTGGTCAAGCCAAAAAGTGCTGTTATAATATGTTATAAAGTTATATGAAGGCATGGCATTTGCAAAAATCGAGTGGGTACCGCCCCTAATAATCATATCTCTTGTTGTTGCTTCTGGCGAAGGATAACGCAGAGCAGTTGGCCCTTTAAACGTAAGAAGAGTATCACCCGTTCCAAGGTCTACATCAATTTCGTATACCCTAACCATTGTTTGAAGAACAGCGTGCGAGCTAGATGAAAACAGAGAAAAGCCAACGCCTGATGCAGGTCCAACAAGCTCTATATCTCTTTGCCTAGGAGTTCCATCAAATACAGTTAATGTTTGGTCGAACCCTGTAAACAGCATTCCATCAATCTGTATATTTACATCTCTTATCGTAGTTTCCATATCATAAACTAACTCAAAAAGCTCCTCAGCCTTTTGCCTAAGCTCTACCATCCTTGCCGAAGCATTTGTTGCCCCTGCAAGAATAAAACCCACTATAAGGCTAAGTACGCCTAACGCAGACACAATCTCAACTAAAGATAGACCTTTTCTATTTTTAAACATGACAATTATCCCCTTTTTACGCCCTAGTATAGATTAGGGCCTCTAACATGCCATAAATCAAGAACAATGCTAGTTGCAATATCATTAAAAGCATCTATAAGCTGGCTAGCTGTATCTGCTTGATACACATTTGGAGGTAAAACGGCAGTAGGCCAGCTAATGCTAGTTCCAGGACCAGTATAAGCAATTGGCCCCAAGCCAAGTAACACCGATGCTCTACTTGCTGTGGTAACCGTAACCTCTCTTGCTAGTATTACAAAATATGTTTGCATGCTTAAAACTTCAGGTACTGTAGCTGGCCTTTGCAAAAGCCTTGCAGTAAACATTTCCATATATGCAAGAGACCTATTAACAAATGCAGCATTTTCAGAGTGCTGTGCTGAGCCGCCTCTTACAGGAGGAGCAAAGTGAACTGTGCCTGCAAAAAAATCGTCTACGCCTACCCCTGGATTCGGGCCTGATGCTGCAGATTGGCGTGGAACATCGCGACTTCCTAGAACCCCTTCAAAAAAAGTATTATTTGTTGCACTAGTTTCAGTAAACATATTTATTTGTCCATCTGTCATAAAAATAAAGTATTCTTTTACTGGACGACCGGTAGAAGGAATAGGATTGTCCGTTAAAGCTTGATAGCCTCTTCTAACTCCATCTCCAAAGTTTGTGCCCCCTAGGGCAAAAAGTCTACATATAAGTGCTTTAAGCTCTGCTTGGTAAGTTTGAACATCTGCAAAAGTATAGTCATAGTAAGGGCCAAAAGCATTGTGATATGCAGCCAATAAAGCTGGATTGTGCCCAGGGTTACCAAGACCCGAGTTTGAAGCAGCAGGAGCAGCAAAATTTGCTGAGCTACTGTATGGTATTATCGTAATTTCTACATCTTCTATTGTTGCTAATATATCTATTAAATCAAGAGAAGCTTGACGTAATGCTCTTATTCTGCTAGTTGCAGGATTTATGCTACCGTCACCCGCGGTAGGAGTACCAAAAACTCATGGGTCAGGCAATGAAATTGCGGGGATACCCGCTCCACCTGTTGGACTATCCATACTTCCAGAAACATCAAGCACTAAAACAACTCTAGCTGTTGGTGTTACTCTTGGAAGCTCATCCATTCTATACGCTAGTGCCACACCGGGGTCTGTAATCGAAGAATGGTCTATAATTTGCATACTCATTAACGAGTGTGCACCGCTAGGTATATTAATTTCTATCCTATCGCCCACTCCACCATCTAGCCTATCGCCTTCAAGTGTAATAACGCTTAAGTCGAACAACACAAGATTATCATCTATATCAGCCGATGCTTTTCTAAACGTAAGCTCGTAGCTTAGGTTTCGTGCCGCCCCATCGAACAAAAATTGTCTAGTATGACCTGAAATCCCAGTACCCATATAATCTTCAATCCATCTAAGATGCACAATGGTATTATCTATAACACCTTGGTAGTTCCATCCATCAGTTAAAAAGCCGCCTGATGGAATAAAATCTAAACTTATATCTACATTTGTGCTATTAAATGAACTTTCTGGCATGATAAAAGTTGCCGTTGAGTACCTTACTATGTGTGTTACACTATCCGCAAGGTCACGACTCGCCATTTGTAAAGCATGCTCTTCAGATGTGACTTCTCTACTTCTAAAGCTCATAAATATTATACTAGAAACAAGACCCATAAATATCGCTAAAATGCCCAAAGACGATATAATTTCAATTAGTGAAAAACCTTTACGTTTTTTTAATAATTTATTAAACATTATTATCCTCCTCGTTACGGTCCGAATGTAATTGGATTTGCTATATCCCAAATAACTCGCTCAGGTTCGCTTACTTGATACCTTACCCTGCCATAAAACGTACTAACTCTACCATTTACATTTACGTATCTAGCTATAGCAGAAACCTGCACCCAAACATCATTAATAACACTTGGCGTTGTAATGCGAACACCATCCGCATTGGTTGCATATATTTGTATTTCTACTGTGCTATGTAGCATAGCCATAATACCACCACCAATATCCACCATTCCTCCACCATAAAGAGGAAAATAACCCATTCCATCAAAAACTATTGTTTCAACTGGGCTTATGTAGGTTTGGTTTGCTATATCATTAAAAAGTTCTAAAACTGGGAAAATGCTATCGTCGGTAATATCTCTTTGCAAAACAATAGTTGAGCCAATTTCAAGCCCAGATAAAGCTAGGTAATATGCCGCAACAGCATCATGCTGAACTCTAGACCTAATAGCCACACTATTAACCAACATAACTATTGCCCCACTAAGTAAAACAGAAATAAACATTACAAATATCGCAGTAGATAAAGCACTTCCTTTTCGATTTTTAAATCTCATAACAGCCCTCCAAAAGACTTTATATATTAAACTAGTTAGCTGGGTTAAATGTTAATGTGTAAACACCATTTGGTGGTAAAACTGTCATAATGCCCATTCTTTCGTTATGGTCTACACTTAAATTATTCATAGTAACAGTTATTGCACTATCAGAAGGGTCAATGGCTACCGTAACATTGTGTAGTGAACCACCTATAGCATCAAACAGAGCGTTAATATCTGCATGGCCACGAAGGTCCATAAAAGGCTCTATCTCCGATAGAAGTGTTGGAAGCTCACCCGAATTATTAGCAGCATGCATGCCCATTGCCGAAATCAATGTGCTAAAAGAGCTTTCAAGTGCTGTAACTCTCGTTATTTCGTTTGGAGTTGAAAACCTAGCAATTGCAGCAAGCCCGATGATTGCAATAACTGCCATAACTGCCACAATCTCAACAAGCGACATCCCTCTTCTAATAAGTTTCCTTTTATTTATCTTCACAGTAATTCTGCCCCTTTTTTATCTTTTTGTTACTGCATGATGTTTATATTGCCACCTTTTAATGCCAAATAAAGTATTATGTACATAATTCAATACACAATGGCAAAAAATCACCATTGTGCACTGATTATAAACACAATTAAATTGCATTATAATTTATAAGGTCTTGTAAATTGTTAAGGTTTTAAATTTTCTAAACGTTATTATGCTCTTGGGTTAAATCTTAATTCGTAAACGCCAACAGTACCACCAGGAGTAGCAGGAGTAGTCATTATACCTGCACCAGTAGCATCTACACTAAGTCCATCAATAGTCATAACTAATTCTCCAGTAGCACTCATAGTAGCTGTTACTGTATGTTGTGTACTACCAGTTCTTAATAAAGTTCTATGAACAGCACCTGCACCAGCAGCACCATGAACAGCAAGGAATGGTTCCATAGCATCAAGAGTAGTTGGATAAGCACCACCATTAGCAGCAGCAAACATGTTAATTGCTACAACTGCATTATTAAAAGAACTTTCAAATGCTGAAACCCTTGCAGCTTCAGTAGTTCTACCAAATCTAGCAATTGCAACAAGACCGATAATTGCGATAATTGCGATAACTGCCACTATCTCAACAAGTGACATACCTTTTCTAAGTTTTCTTTGTTTTTGCATGATAAAATTTCTCCTTTTAATTTGTTTTTATTTTTTTATTTGCTTTTTAAATTTGACCTTACAAATTTTTTGCAAAATTAGCTACACTTTTATAAATGCTGCGAAATATAGCTAAGTTTACAAAAATCAAGGCTCTTTTTGTAGATTACAACTAAATGTATAACAGATTTATCTAGCGGGCGAACATAGTTCGCCCCTACATAATAGTGCTTAAAACTTTCTTGTTAAAACGCCGTAAGTATCGAATCAAGTAGTGGCATATATAGTGCCAAAACAATACTTCCAACTATGCCCGCTACAAAAACTATCATAAGCGGATTTATAAGTGCAATTAATTTATCAATTGCAGATGTTGCCTCTTCGTCATAATAATCAGCAACTTTAATCATCATATCTTCAATTTCACCAACTTCTTCGCCTACGCTTAGCATTGATACCATCATTATAGGAAATATACCAGTTGCCTCTAAATGCTTTGAAGCAGGCTCTCCCTTTTTAACTTCATCAATTATAGCAATTACTTTATTCTCGGCATAGTTATTATTTAAAGATTCGCCTGCGATTTCTATTGATTCAATAATCGAAAGCCCGCTTGTAACCATAGATGCAAATGTTCGTGAAAACCTCGCCGCAATAATTTGCTTAACAAGTTTTTTTACTTTAGGTAGCCTTAGTTTTACTCTATCAAAGCTGGTTCGCCCTTTATTTGTAGATAGCCATCTTCTAACACCAAAGATTAAAGCTGCAATAACCAAAAGATAAATATACCAATATGCTCTAATGCTATCACTTAAGTCCAAGTAAAATTGAGTTATTCCCGGAACCGTTCCGCCACTATCAATAATAACCCCTGCAAATGCTGGAACTGCAAGCACTATAAGTGCCGTAGCTATGCCAATAGTAAATATAAGGATGGCCATTGGATACCACATAGCACCTTTAATCTTTTTCTTTATGATGTCTTGCTTGTAAAAATAGTCGCCCATTTTTACTAAAGCATCATCAAGATGCCCTGTTTTTTCACCTGCCTCAACACT
>WQZK01000116.1 GCA_009780765.1 Defluviitaleaceae bacterium | reverse complement strand
TTGAGGACCAGCAGGTCCGATGTCGCCTTGAGGACCAGCAGGTCCGATGTCGCCTTGAGGACCAGCAGGTCCGATGTCGCCTTGAGGACCAGCAGGTCCGATGTCGCCTTGAGGACCAGCAGGGCCGATGTCGCCTTGAGGTCCAGGTTCTCCTGGAAAACCCCTTGGTCCTCGGCAACAGCATTTACACCTACAACAAGACCTTGAACACTGTAATTTCCTTGAACAATTATGTGTTTTATATTTTTTATTGTTTTCTATAAAGTAGTCAAAGCTAAATTCACTCTCGAACATTTAAATCACCCTAATACAAAAAAATTAGCACATGTTTGCTTGTTTTATAATATTCTTAAAGAGAGGTACTTGTGTCCGAATTAAAGCATTGAAAATAAAATAACTCGCTAACCATTTTAGCGAGTTATTTTATTTATTACACTATTGTCTTCTAAAGCTATCAAGGGACATGTTGTTAAGCACATTACGATCTACTACCCAGTTATCTCCTGCTTCTTCAAACATTTGCTCAAAAGTTGGCATAGCACGCTCAATTTGTATACCAAATCTTATATCTTCAAAGATACCTTCTATAAGCTCGGCAGAAACAAGGTGCATAATGTGGATTCCGTGTACTGTTTCAACTATTCCAAAATCACCAACTTCGGCTTCAAAAAAAGTCCAATCCATGAATTCTGGAACAAATTGTTCGCGAATGTTTATTACATATAAGCCACCATTTGGAACTGAGGCATAGTCTTGAGAGTAAGTGGTAACTAAATCAGCAAAGTTTTCGCCGGCTTCTGCTCTTGCTAAGATGCTTTCTGCTAACTCCATTAATTCTTCAAGCGGAACCTCAGGATTTTCGTTAAAGCTAAGTAAAATATGTGCAACTCCACGATTTTCATAAACCGAACGATTTTCATCAAGCTCTGCTTGAACGTCGGCATCGTCAACTATTATGCTATCTATAATACTCATCTCAAAATTAGTGCCTATAGATTCTCTTCTAATTCTGTCTAAATATTCTTCTGGTGTTAGAAAAAACATTTGATAGAAAGCACGTTCGCCAGTTGTAAGTGCTGTTTCAAGCATTGGAATAAATTCATCTAACTCAGCTTGAATAGCTTCTATAAGTGCAGGATCATATGAAAGGCCAGCGTTTGTGCCAAAACTTGCAAGCAAAGCTTCGCCTTTAGATCTTTCAAGACCAAGCTCAAGAAGTGCCTCTAAAAATGTTAAACCTTCAACATCTTCAAAGCCTTCTCCGCTTAAAATCTGAGTAAGTTCTTCTTCATCAGGAATATGAGTACTTTGCCCATCAGAAAGAAGTTGGGCTATGTGGAAATAAACATCTCTTGTGTAAATTCTAGCATCTCCATTTGTTGCAACAACGGTATCGCCATGCCCCATTTTAGGTTGTATTTGACAAGCCGCCAAAGAAAGTGTTAGTGCCATAGCAGCGGCAGCTACCTTTATAAGTTTTTTCATAATATTATTAATTCTCCTTTATCAAACTTCTGCAAATATTCGCGAAGCCTATCTGTTATTTATATATTGTACAACTTATTGATAAATTTTTCAAGATATTTTTTAAAATTAATATTTTGTTCACAAAGCGAGTTGTGTATGGCAATTAGATGTGTTATAATTAAATTGAAAAAAACAATAAATATATCTTTCACAAATTGAGAGGAGATAATAAATTGAAAACTACTATGAATGCTATTTTAAAGAATAAGCCAACTTTTGGCGGATTAGAACTTTTAGAGGTGGATATACCAAAAATAAAAGACGATGAAGTTTTGGTTAAAATGAAAAAAACTGCTATTTGTGGTACTGATATTAATATTTACGAGTGGAAAGAGTGGGCACAAAGAACAATAAAAACACCTATGATTATTGGGCATGAATTTGTTGGCATTGTAGAAGAAGTTGGTAAGAATGTTAAACGTGTTAAGAAAGGCCAGCTTGTTACAGGCGAAGGGCATCTTGTTTGCGGAGTTTGTAGAAACTGCTTAAAAGGCGGAGCTCATCTTTGTCGCGAAACTGTTGGCATTGGCGTAAACAAAACTGGTATTTTTGCCGAATATGCTGCAATTCCAGAGGCTAATATTTGGGCAATTGAAAACGAAAATATTCCGCTTAATGTGATTAGCTGTTTTGACCCACTTGGAAATGCGGTTCACACGGCACTGTCGTTTGATTTAGTTGGAGAAGATATACTTATCACAGGAGCTGGCCCTATTGGACTTATGGCTGTTGCTATTGCAAAACATTGTGGTGCTAGAAATATTATTGTTACAGATGTTATTCCGCACAGGCTGGAAATGGCTAAAAAAATGGGTGCAACGGCTGTTATAGATGTTAGAACAGAGAAAATTGAAGATTGTTTCCCTGCTCTTGGTATAAAAGAAGGGATAGATGTTGGTTTAGAGATGTCAGGCAACCCTCATGCGTTTAGAGATATGGTTAGGGTTATGCACCATGGCGGCAAAATTGGGCTTTTAGGGCTTATTCCTCAAGATACGGTAATAAACTGGGATGATGTCATTTTTAAATGTCTAGAGATTAAAGGCATTTATGGGCGTGAAATGTTTGAAACATGGTATAAAATGACGGCAATGGTTGGCTCTGGGCTTGATATAACGCCAGTTATTACGCACGAATTTGACTACAAAGACTTTGAAAAAGCTTTTGAAACTATGATGAGCGGACAATCTGGCAAAGTAATATTAAACTGGGAGGCATAATTAAATATGAAAACAGCTTTTAAACACTTTAATAACGTAATAAATGAAATAAAAGAGGCTGGGCTATGGAAAGAAGAAAGAATTATAACAACACAGCAATCTTCTAACATTTCAACAACTTTAAAGCAAAATGTTATAAATATGTGTGCAAACAATTATCTTGGGCTTAGCAATAATCAGGAGCTTATAGAGGCTTCTAAACAAAGCCTTGATAAATGGGGTTATGGGCTTTCTTCTGTTCGTTTTATTTGCGGGACGCAAGAGGTACACAAAAATTTGGAAGATAAAATTAGCGAATTTTTAGGCATGGAAGACACTATTTTATACTCTTCTTGCTTTGATGCAAATACTGGTCTTTTTGAAACAATTTTAGGTGCAGAAGATGCAATTATTAGCGACGAATTGAACCATGCAAGTATTATTGACGGTGTTCGACTTTGTAAAGCGGCAAGATATAGATACAAAAATAACGATATGGCAGATTTAGAAGCAAAACTGATAGAAGCGAAGGATGCAAGAATTAGGCTAATTGTTACCGATGGTGTTTTCTCTATGGACGGGATTATTGCAAACCTTAAAGGCGTGTGCGACTTAGCCGACAAATATGATGCAATTGTTGTGGTTGATGATAGCCATGCGGTTGGCGTTATTGGTGATAACTTAAAAGGCTCGCATGAATATTGTGGCGTTATGGATAGAGTTGATGTTATAACAGGAACGCTTGGCAAAGCTTTAGGCGGAGCGAGTGGGGGATACACTTCGGGTAAAAAAGAAATTATTGATATTTTAAGGCAACGTTCTCGCCCATATCTTTTCTCGAATACGCTTTCGCCAACGATTGCTTCGGCATCTATCAAGGTTTTAGAATTAATTTCAGAAAAGCCAGAACTCAAGGCAAGGCTTAACGAAAATATGAAATATTTCAGAGAAAGAATGACGGCAGAAGGCTTTACATTAGCAGGTGCCGACCATGCGATTATTCCGGTTATGTTAGGAGATGAAGTTTTATCACAAAAAATGGCTAAAATACTGCTTGAAAAGGGTGTTTATGCTGTTGGATTCTTCTACCCTGTTGTTCCAAAAGGAAAAGCAAGAATAAGAACGCAAGTTTCTGCGGCTCATACTAAAGAGCAATTAGACTACGCTGTAAATGCTTTTGTAGAAGCAAAAAAAGAGCTAGGGATTTAATCCCTAGCTTTTCTAAATAATAAAATATATTATCTAGGAAAAAACGCACGAAGTTGACTCAAACTTACATGCTCAACATCGCCATCATTATATGCCATTATTAAAGGTTGCAGGCTTGACAAAACACCATTATACCAGAATAAGCCTTCCTGCCAATTACCTTGAAATGTCATAGTGTTAAATGCTTCCTGCAGTTCTATAACCTGTTCCTTTGGTAGTATACGTTTGTAACCATCAAAGAAAGTTACCCTAACATAGTTCTCTAG
Source organism: Defluviitaleaceae bacterium (assembly GCA_009780765.1). Lineage (GTDB taxonomy): Bacteria > Bacillota > Clostridia > Lachnospirales > UBA5962 > WQZK01. The sequence goes on along the minus strand of WQZK01000116.1, from coordinate 2,083 downwards.
ATCCTCATCGATAACAGCAAGGTAATAGTAACCGCGTGACCAATGTGCAAAGTATAGCTGATGAGCTTGTGTATCTTGCACTTCAATAGGCTCTGGTTCCGTAACAGTGCCATCCATGTTTTCCATTTCTGGATAAAAGCGAATGGCTTGCTGGTTTTCACCAAGCCATTCTGCCCTTTGTCTACTAACAAGTTGCCTTGCCCTACGTGCATAAGTTTCTCCTATTTTAATGCCGTTTGAGTTGAATAAAACGACTTTGCTTTCCATAAAATATTCTCCCTTCATAGAAGATAGTTTAACAAAAAATGTATCCTGCTGTTTTCTACACGGGCAACCGGCCCTATGTATTGGGTGCCACCCCCCTATACATCATTAAATATATACGATATTTGAATGAAATTGTCTGAATGACTGAAAAGCTTTCATATTAAATTTATATTTCCCCCTTGACATTGACCCTGCGTAAACTTGTATAATAGAATCTGAGGAGGTGATTTCTTGGAATTGATTAGAATAAACGAAGTTGTAGAATCCTTTGGTGTTTCAAGCAGGACGCTAAGGTATTACGAAGAAAAAGGCTTGCTTTGGAGTCAGCACCCCGAAAACAAAGCACAGAGGTATTATGATGAATCTGCACTAGAAAGACTAAAACAAATAATTGTTTTGCGTAAACTGCAAATACCTATAAAAGATATAGTAACTATATTTGAAAGTGAAAGCATGTCAGCATTAATACAGGTTTTTGTGGACAAGCTAGATACACTTGATGTTGAAATTACAGCTTTATCGGAGCTTAGGAGGCTTGTGGATGATTTTCTGCACAAAATGCTAATAAGTGGGATAAAGAAAATATCAGCTATAACTTTGCTTTATGAAGAAACAGAAAAGCGTATTGCAACGACAGGAGAAAGTGAACCTATTTCACTTGAGAGAGTTTCAGAGGTAAGCCGCAACGTATTAAAGTTGCATGATGTGCGAATTATTCGTTTGCCATCCATGCGAGTATTGAGTTCTAGGTTGAAAACGGGCGAGGTAGAAGCCTTGGATTTAGATAAAATGCAAAATCTATTTACTTCCTATGGATTTAGCCCTAATCCCAGTTTTCATAATTGTTTTTTTAAAAAAGAAATAAATGACGAATGGGTAATGATGATAAAAATTCCTATTGATTATGAAAATCGAACACAATATATAGATGAGCATTTCCAAGGTGGTTTGTATGCTGTTTCTAGCTCATTTATGGAAGATATGGACGATACTTTTGTTCTCTTAAGGGATTGGGTTAACAAAAGTGATGATTTTGAACTTGAAACTGGTATTGAAATGATTGAAGAGATTTTGCCGTGGGATATTGCAATAAAATTTAACCGATACCAGCAAGATGTATATATTCCAATAAAAATGCGATAGGAGCAAAAGTATGATTAAACAGTTAATGAAAGACCCGAACACACAGTTGACGGAGGAGCTTTTGGCTACGACTCTAGGTGATAGCTTTAAAGCTTGGAAAGTATTCAATGAAAACATCCTAAATTTTGATATTTCGCTTGAGTGGCGATGGTATAGAGATGGTGGATGGCTTGCAAAGTGCACGTATAAGAAAAAAACTATAATTTGGGCTTCTGTTTCAGAGGGATTTTTTTCGGCTAGTTTTCTTTTTTCTGAAAAACCGCAGTTTCGTGCAGGCATACAGGAACTGGATATTTCTGAAGATTTAAAGAATACGTTTACAAGTTCGCCAAAAGGGAAATGGTTTTCAATTGCAATTGATGTGTATAACGAAAATCAGCTATCGGATGTATACAAGTTGATTGACTATAAAAAACGTGCAAAATAGGCAATTAAAAAGGAGTTTTATAATATGAAAATGAGATTTGAAGATAGAAATACGTTTTACGTTTCTGGTTATTCGATGGAAACGAGTGAAGAAACACTTGAAAAAGACTGTGCAGCACTTAGAGAGAAATATGAGGGTCAGCTAAGGACTGTTTCAGATGATTTATACTTTGTTTCGTTTATGTCAAAAGATGGTGTTGTGGTTTCGCCTATGGCAGAAGGTGGCGTTATGACTTATCTTTTAGGC
>WQZK01000115.1 GCA_009780765.1 Defluviitaleaceae bacterium | reverse complement strand
TGTTCGAGAAGAAGGAATAGGCGTAGAAACTTGCTATAGAAAAGGCAATGCTCAAACAAAAAACTTAGCAAGCAATGTTTCAAAGTCCATTTCAAAGGCTTCAGGACTAATATTAAGACGTGGCGATGGAACATTCCCACGTACAGATTTAGGCTTTTTAAATAACACCAATAAGCCTGCTATACTTTTAGAGATTTGCTTTGTTAATTCAACAACAGATGTTGATTTGTACCGAAAAAACTTTGATGCAATATGCGAGGCGATAGCCAAAGAAATAGCTAAATATGGTGGCATAGCCATAGACAACAAACCAAGCATCGAGCAACCTAACAACAATGAAATTATCTCAAAAACACCGATCATGGGCATAGCTCGAATATCAAAGCAAATATTTCTTGAATATGCAAAAGGATGGAGAAAAGAGCCTATCCTAAATACAAGTATTGAAGAATTAATCAATCTGTATTATGAAATTGGCAAGATTGAGGGCGTTAGGCCAGAAATTGCACTTGTACAGGCAATTTTAGAAACAGGAAGATTTCAATATGGCGGACAAGTTAGCTCTTGCCAAAACAATTTTGCTGGCATAGGTGCTGTTGATGGTGGCGGAGCTGGTGCAAGTTTTGAAACTCCGCTAATTGGCGTAATGGCACATATACAGCATTTAAAGGCTTATGCCACCAAAGACGATTTAGCCTTGCTAAACCAAAGCCCACGCTTGCATTTTGTACGCCGTGGCTCTGCTTCATACATAGAGTATCTTTCTATTCCAAATAATCCGCATGGCGTTGGATGGGCGAGCGACCCGAACTATGCAAGCAAACTAAATAATATTTACAAAGGAGTGCTAAGAATGGCAGTAGAGCAAACTGTAGATAACGCTATTAAAGATGGCGTTATTGTAGATAAAGAGCATTGGACAAAGGTTTTAATGGGTGAAATTCCTGCAAATCATGAGTTTGTTAGAATAGTTTTTGATAGATATAGTGAAAAAGTGAATAGAAAGTAACAACAAGAATGGCAACTATAAGGTTGTCATTTTTTTATTCTAAACTTTTATGCATCTGTGTTACCTATTGAAAGTTGTTGACAATGCAATTAGTTTATGATATGGTAAAATTATCATTTCACCAAATTAATACAAGATTTGACAACCACATTCATATATTAAGGAGGAGATGAATTAAGTGGATGAAAAGCTTATAAAATTAAACCAGGATATTAAAAATAACCCAGATAGCTTTAAGCTTTACTTAGAAAGAGCACAAATTTATTTTGATATGGAGGAATATAAAAAATGTGTTGCAGATTGTAAGAAGGCTATTTCCTTAGACGACAAAGATGCAGTGGCTTATGTTCTACTTAGTTGTGCGTATAATATTTTAAAAGAGCATGATAAAGCACTAGTGAATTTTAACAAAGCTATCGAATTAAACGAAAAAGATGCTTCTGCTTACTACAATCGTGGAAGTCTATATGTCGATATAAACGAGTATGATAAAGCATTAGCGGATTTTAATAAAGCTATTGAGTTAAACGAAAAAGATGCTTCTGCTTACTACAATCGTGGAACTCTATATGGCAATATAGAAGAGTATGATAAAGCACTAGCTGATTTTAATAAAGCTATTGAGTTAAATGAAAATTATGTCTTTGCTTATAATAATCGTGGAACTCTATATGGCGATATAAAAGAGTATGATAAAGCACTAGCTGATTTTAATAAAGCTATCGAATTAAACGAAAATTATGCTCCTGCTTACTACAATCGTGGAATTTTATATAGAAACCTAAAAGACTATAATAAAGCACTAGCTGATTTTAATAAAGCTATCGAATTAAACGAAAATTATGTCTTTGCTTATAATAATCGTGGAAGTCTATATGGCGATATAAAAGAGTATGATAAAGCACTAGCTGATTTTAACAAAGCTATCGAATTAAACGAAAATTATGCTTCTACTTACTACAATCGTGGAGTTTTATATGGAAACCTAAAAGACCATAATAAAGCACTAGCTGATTTTAATAAAGCTATTGAGTTAGATGGAAGTTATGCTTCTGCTTATAATAACCGTGGAACCCTATATGGCAATATAGAAGAGTATGATAAAGCATTAGCGGATTTTAATAAAGCTATTGAATTGGATGAAAATAATGTCTCTGCTTATAATAATCGTGGGACTCTATATGGCAATATAGAAGAGTATGATAAAGCACTGGCAGATTTTAATAAAGCTATTGCTTTAGATGAAAATTATGCTTCTGCTTATAATAATCGTGGAACTCTATATTGCGATATAAAAGAGTATGATAAAGCATTAGCGGATTTTAATAAAGCTATTGAATTGGATGAAAATAATGTCTCTGCTTATAATAATCGTGGGACTCTATACGACGATATAAAAGATTATGATAAAGCACTAGCTGATTATAATAAAGCTATTGAGTTAGATGAAAACTGTGCCTCTGCTTATAATAATCGTGGAGCTCTATATGACGATATAAAAGATTATGATAAAGCACTAGCTGATTATAGCAAAGCTATTGAATTAGATAAAAATTATGCCCTAGCGTATGCGAATCGTGCGGATATCTACTATGAAATACATCGAAACAATGAAAAAGCACTTAAAGACTTTGAAGAAAGCAAGAAACTATATCAAGAAAAAGATAATTTTCAAATGATAAAGTGGATTGATGAGCGTATTAGTGAAATTAACGGATTGCGAAGTAAGTCTACTGCAAAAACAAGTAAGGAAACGAGTAAAATAAAAAAAATAATAGATTTAATAAATGAATCTGATATTGAAAAAAATGTTATTGAGACAAAAAACTCTTTTAAAACGTTTATAGGAGAGAACAAATCACTATACTCAGAAGAAAAAGTAGAGTTTGTAGTGCTAAGACGTTGGAATTCTTATACTCCGATAATTGCAGATAATTATCGAGTTAGCAAAGGTGGCGGTTACTTTTTTAAAATACCTAATTGTGGTATAGTAATTGACCCTGGCTTTAACTTTATTGATAATTTTAAAGCTGCGGGTTATAAATTTCATCAAATTGACCACATTTTAATTACTCATGCTCATAATGACCATACAGCAGACCTCGAATCAATATTAACTTTATTACATCAATACAATGAAACAATTTTAGGAGAGTTTGATGACCCTGAAAAAGACACAATTATGAGTGAAGTATATTCAGAATATGGCAAACCTGATGAAAACGATAGAAACCGTTACGAAGAAATTGCAAAGGAAAAACTTTTAAATTCCTCACGACGCAAAAGAATACGTATCTATATGACAAGCAGCACATATACCAAATATGTATCGATGCTTAAATTACACAAAAACACAGATTATGATGTTGTGCTTATAAAGGCAGAAGATAAGCTCCCTATAATTTGCCCTAATTCATTAGACGCTAAATGTATCACTGACTTAGAGATTGTCGCCATTCCTGCAAAGCATAACGATATGTTTTCTGATAGAGATTCGGTTGGATTTATATTTAAGTTTAAAGATTTTGTTCTTGTTTATACTGGAGACACTGGTGTAGATGAAAATATCGAAAAGCAGTATGAGAAAATTAAGAAAAATTATAACAAGTATGAAATCATCTTGCTTGCACACCTTGGTGGATTTAAAAACTATGAGAAAAAGTTTGATGCTGCAAAGCCTATTCGCGAAAATGGAGGCCGTTTTTATAAAAACCATTTAGGGAGATTGGGGCTCGCACGGATTGTAGACCTTTTAAAGCCAAAGATTTGTATTATCTCTGAGTTTGGTGAAGAATTTCGTGATAGCCGAAAAGAATTGACAGAAATATTTTATAAAGTATTCAAAGATAGCACTACTTTTTTCCCTGCTGATATTGGCTTAACTTTTGATGTAGATAGAAAAATGAAATTGATTGATAGTATAAATAACACAAATAAAAGTGCGAGTTATGGTTTTCATCCTTATTCTGTTGCGGAAGTACACGAGAATAGGCTGGACAATTCTTTGCAATACTATGAAGTGAACCGTGTAACCAAAAAAGATTTAGAAGAATTTTTGCTCAAGCTGTATATGAGGGCTGCTCTTGATGTATAGCCAAAAATAATACTATTCATGAAGCATCATATATATTTACTCGCATGTAAATTTACATTACATGCGAGACTCTTTTAAATATATTCTCTCAAATTCATTTATAACCTCAATCAACAATCCATCTAAAAACATATCATTTTGTGGATTTATACATTCAAGCTCGTCAACAATTTTACCCCAGTCTTCTTCACAACTGGGGTAATAATGCTTCTCAAAAAAATCAAAAGCTATTCTAAACATCTTTTTATACTCATCCATATTATTCACCTACTTTACAAACGGATTTTCACCATCATGTTTTTCAAACTCAATTTGAGTAAATCCAGCTTCTTTTTTTCTTAGTCCAAGATAAAATCTGCCTTTGTTGTTTTCAATCCAGCTTATGCCTAAATCGGTAAAATCGTTCTTTAGAGCTCTGCCAAATAAAACATTAGATATTTCAAAAATACCGTTATCTGATGCCCACTTTTTATACTGCGAATATAGTTGCCCCGCTGGAATTGGTTCTCCTTTTTCAAAATCGTACTTTTCTGTTAAAAATGCTCTAACTGGGTCTTCATCTATGCGGTACTCGTAAAGTTCTTCTTGCATCGCTTTTGGTACGTTCTTCAGTCCTTCTAAAGCCCAACTCTTATAACCCTCAAGAATTAAATTTAAAATGCCACTAGCTTCTTTCTTTAGTTTTTCACCCATAGCCATATCTTTTTCTGATTCTGATATAGTTACTGTGAATGGAAATAATCTCGTTCTGTCCCATATCGCTCTGTTAGAATCTGAAATTTTAGGCTTATGGTTGCTATCAAGCCAAATCTTCATATTAGGCTTAAACGTAAATATATTTTGGTGCATAAATTTAGCTTGAATAGAGTTGCCACCTGTTATTTCTTTTATTAGCTCTATTTCAAGTGGTGCACCTTTTCGGCTCTCTGATGCACTTACAAACCTCTTGCCAATTAAAGCTGCTTTTGCACTATAAATTGCCGCAGATTCACTATTACCGTTACGTGGCATAAAGAATACATTTTTATCCGCCACTGCTCCAAATTCGCCAATAGCATGAAGTATAGCGTTTATTATTGTACTTTTTCCGTTAAATCCATTTCCATACATAAAGAAATAACAACGCTCTGCTTCAGGCGGAAGCCCTGTTACAGAGAAACCAACAGCCTTTAAAAAATAGTGCCTTATTTCTTCATTAGACAAGAACTTTTCTAAAGTTTGAACAAAAAGCGGACATTTGGCATTAGGCTCATAATTGGCATTGGCTTTTTTAGTTATAAAATCTTCGGGGTCTGCCTTTCTAAATTCCATAGTTTGCAAATCTATAGTGCCGTTATTAACGTTTAATAAATATCCATTTGCATCTAATTGTTCTTTAGAAACTCTAAGACTTTGCTCGCCTTGTGCTAAAAGTAGCACATTATCTATACATCTACGTCCTTGAACCCTTTCCATCTCACTTTTATATTTTTTAATTAATTTCTCGTCGCCAGGGAATATAATTTCATTATCTAATTTATATTGGAGTTCCTCATGTATATCAAAACGCAAATTGGCAACATAATCATAAAGCGGTGCATTTGGATTACTTTCTGTGATGGTTAAAATATCCCAGCAACAGCCATTCCAAAGCATATAGCTACCAATTCCGCTAGATACAACGTACCGTATCTTATTTTTATAAAGCCTGGCAAAACGCTTGGCGTGGCCCATATCTGTAAGTGGTTCGTATTTAACCTCCTCCTCTTCAGAGCTATTTTCTAATTTCTTAGCAGTTTCTAAAAAATTCAATAAATCATCTAAATTCCAATTTTCTTCAGCAATTGCATCAGCAACATCCCAACCCTTTTCCTTGTCTGCGGGTATTTCTACAATCTTCTTATTGTCTAATTGCTTAGATATTTCAAGCATAGCCTCTCGCCCTGGGTCGTCATTATCAGGCCAAAGTGTTACATCTCGTTCTTTTATCCTGGCGAAATCAATTTTATTAATTCCGCCAGTTCCGCCCATCCATGAGATAGCTATCCAATTGTTTTTATCAAGAATTTCATTAGCAGTATCTGCACACTTTTCACCTTCTACAAGTAAAACCTTTGCACTTGGGTATCCTGTCAATAAATCAAGCCCATAGATAGGCTTTCTTCCTGATAAGCCTTTTAATCGCCATCTACAATTATTAGATTCTTTATTTCTAGCCCAAGTTACAGGCCTAACATCTTTTTCGCCATTTGGCAAATCATATCTAGCAACACAGCAAATT
>WQZK01000114.1 GCA_009780765.1 Defluviitaleaceae bacterium | reverse complement strand
TTAAGGCATAAAGGCGAGCTTTTAGGCGATAAAGATGGAATTAAGTACTACAACATAATGGCACCTGTTGGCTCGGCTCAGATGACATTTACTTACGACGAAGGCATAAAATACGTTATAGACAATTTTAGAAAATTCAGTGATAAATTAGCAGATTTTACGCAAAATGCTCACGAAAACAGATGGGTTGACGTTTACCCTCGTCCAGGAAAACGTGGCGGTGCATTCTGTGCAGGTATAACACCTGTTAAAGAAAGCCGTATACTTATGAACTACTCGGGCAGCTTTAGCTCGGTTTCAACCCTTGCACACGAGTTTGGCCATGCTTATCACAACGAATGCATGAAAGAGCTTTCTATATTAAACCGCTCTGTGCCTATGCCTCTTGCAGAAACTGCATCAACATTCTGCGAAACCATAATTTCGCAAGAAGCATTAAAAAGTGCATCACAAGAAGAAAAATTATTTATACTAGATAACTTAATAATGACACCTTTCCAAGTTTGTGTTGATATTTATAGCCGTTTCTTGTTTGAAGATGCTGTTATTAATAGAAGAAAGAGCGAAACGCTTTCATCAGATGAACTCAAAAAAATCATGGAAGAAAGCATTAAAACAGCTTATGGCGAAGGCATAAACCAAGAAATTCTTCATCCTTACATGTGGGTTAATAAAGGGCATTATTATAGTGCAGGCCTAAATTATTATAATTTCCCTTATGCTTATGGGCAATTATTTGCAAGCGGCTTATACAGCATGTATCTTGAAGAAGGCGAAGCGTTTGTTGAAAAGTATGACAAACTTCTAGAAGCAACAGGAAGCAACACGCTTAAAGGCGTTGGCGAACTTTGCGGAATAGATATAACTGATAAGAATTTCTGGAAAAAATCATTAAAAGTTACAGAAGATTTTATTGATGAGTTTTTAAAGCTTAAATAATAGAAGCACCCTAATATAAAAAATCAAATTTTACTCTTATGTTTTCTACAAAACATTTGGTTAAATTTGATTTTTTTGTTTCAACTCTAAGGCTTTACTCAACACAGAAAAAACTAATTATAGCACTGTCAAAATCATTAAAACTAAATCTCCCCATATACCTACCATCGTTTATAAATATAATTCCATAATAATTTTCTATCATAAACACATTTCTTCCTAGGGCACCCGATTCGGTTGGACTTTCCACAAAAGGATAGCTTGAAAATGTATATATACTTGCCGAAAACAGTTCTTCATTGCCAACGAAATATACTATTTCTCCAAATTTTTCATTGGATACTCTGCGCAATTCTCGCCTTCTGCTTGAGTGAATACCTGTACCTCCTCGAAATGGATATAATAATTCTTTAACAATTTCAAAATTTTCATTATCTGTATCGATTTCTAAACTTTCAGAACCATAATTTATCTCTATTCTGTCAATATACTCGAATTCCACCCTAATGATTATAATGCTATAAGCAAGACGACGACTGTTTATAGAGCTTATTGAAGTCAAATACAAAACAAGTATTTGCACCATAACTACAAGCACAAAACGTATAGGTCGTTCTTTAATGCTATTGATATATTTCACGTTTCCCCTCCTACTTTACAGCCCATATTAACAATAATTAGAGTATGCGAAAAATTCACATACTCTAATTATTATCAAGCTACTATTACATACAAGCTACCACCCAAAACCATGCAATCTAGCTATTCTTATAGCTTCTTGGGCAATAAAAAATGTGTTATTAAAGTCCCATGAACTAGTATCCCAACGAGTTTCAGATGAAGTACGATTGCCATTACCCACAAATATGTCATATTGCACATCTCTGAACTCTTGAAGCATAGGACCAACACCATTCACTCTACCTTCTCTAACATACCTAACACTTATCCTATGCGTATTAACAATTTGCTGGTATGCACTAACAAGATTACTACCTTCCCAAACAAGTGTAACTACTAAAGAAACGCCACTTGTAGGCTTTGAAAGCAATAGCCCTATAGCTGTAACAGTTAATCCCCTAGCTATTACTTGAGCTCTAAGATTAACAGTGCTAAATGTCGTTCTTTCAAAAACACGGCCAGTGAGACCATGTTGTGTTACCTCAATGCCCATGCCTGTGAAATCCCTTTGTCTATGACCATTTAGAGCCAATTCATTTAGAACATGTGGATCGTGGACACCACTTCTAAGTAGCGGAGAGCCTTGAGATTCATTTATAATTTCTATGCTTAGCTCATTATTAAGTATTATATGGCTATCAGATACCAATTGACCCATTTCTTCCATAAATCCAACAATATTACTAGAATTAATTTCACTCCTCATAGTTCTACCATTATGTAACTCATTGGAATCAGACATATTTATAGAGTCAAAAGTAATAATATCTGTCATCCTATTTCTATGATATATGTTTATTATACCATCTTCTGGGCACATGTCCATACTTATCGCATAATTCGCTGTATCACGGAAGAAATAAAAACGTCCATTATGCTCTGAAACTTCAAACAGGTAATCATCAGTAGAGTAGCTTTCTATGATATTAAAAACAATATCACTTGCTGTTGTTGCAGAATAATTAGTGCTAATAATAGGCAACATTAATGTTGCTATTAATATAGTTGATATAATTTTTTTCAACATGATGTATTCCTCCTAATAAATAAAAATCAATTTAGTTTTATTGCAAAATTTGTTCTTTTTACATAGCTTTCCTTAATCTGTTTATTTATAAGCACTTATATGCCAATATTATACAACAAAACAATTCATTTGTCAATATTTTTTAAAAAAAATATTTTTTTACATTTAATTCTTGATATGTATGTGGGTTAATAAAGGGCATTATTATAGTGCAGGCCTAAATTATTATAATTTCCCTTATGCTTATGGGCAATTATTTGCAAGCGGCTTATACAGCATGTATCTTGAAGAAGGCGAAGCATTTGTTGAAAAATACGACAAACTTCTAGAAGCAACAGGAAGCAACACGCTTAAAAGTGTTGGCGAACTTTGCGGAATAGATATAACTGATAAGAATTTCTGGAAAAAATCATTAAAAGTTACAGAAGATTTTATTGATGAGTTTTTAAAGCTTAAATAGTTTATACTACAAAACCCTCCAAGCTTCTTTGGCGGGTTTTCTGCTTTTAATCGATATTTTTATCTTTTTTTATTTTTTTGCTTTTAAAATACCCATCTATAACTTGTTTATGATTAAGATAAACATTCAAGACGAATGTACTTACAAAAATCACAATCATTTTACATTATACAACATATTTATATTTTTACAAATGTCAATTATGAACATTTAATTAATATCGTCAAAATTCGCTTTTAAAATGCTTCCGTTTTTGATATACTTATAAAAAACAGGGATGTACAACTCAAGTTTTGTTGCAAATTTTATAAAATCTGAGCGAAGCTTGAAGCCGAAACGGCGAAAGCCCAATGTTTTCGTAGAAAACATAGTGAGGATTTTTACATTAATCAACAAAACTCTTAGGAGGCTTATAATAATGACAAATTACTCAAGTTCTAATAATAAAAAAAGGCAATCTACTTCAAGAAAGAGAAAAAAGAAAGTTAAAAACAAGGCACGTGTTATTGTTTTTCGTGTTTTTATAAGTGCTTTGCTTATATCAGTTTTTGCTGGGGCTGGTGCCGTTTTTGGTGCGTATATGGGTATTATTGATAGTGTTGAATTAATAGATTCAACAACGGTTGTAGAGCCTAGAAACTTTATTTCCATAGTATTTGATAAAGACGGCAATGAAATAGACCGCTTTACAGGTGCCGAAAACCGAGAAAACGCAACGCTTGACCAAATCCCCCTACATCTTCAACATGCGTTTATAGCAATAGAGGACGAGCGTTTTTTCACTCATAATGGGATAGACGCTAGAGGTATTGCTCGTAGTTTTGTTGAAACAGTTTTTAGAAATAACACACAAGGTGCAAGTACAATAACGCAACAGCTTATAAAACTTAATTTTATGGGATTACAGCGAAATACACTTACAACCAAAATTCAAGAACAGTATTTAGCAGTTAGATATGAGAGAATGTTAGAAGAGCAGCTTGGCTCTAAAGAAGCTGCAAAAAATTACATCCTTAGGCAGTATTTAAACTCTGTTCCGTTAAATCACGGGCTTTATGGTGTTCAAACGGCCGCTAGGTTTTACTTTAATAAAGAGGTTTCAGAACTTACATTATCAGAATCGGCAGTTATTGCAGCAATAACGCAAAGACCAACGGCTCTTGCTCCAACCACAAACCCTGAAAGAAACCGCGTAAGACAAGTTCATGTTCTTGATAACATGCTAAGGCTTGGATTTATAACAGAAGAGGAGCATTATTATGCGTATAACGATAATGTTCATGATAGAGTTGGCCAGCACCGTGCACAAATAACTGATACCGATGCAACTCGTATAAGAAGCTGGTTTGCAGACCAAATTATCACCGAAGTTGCAAGAGATTTGCAAAACATCGGCTTTTCCTCTCAAGATGCGTTTGATTTAATTTATAGCGGTGGCCTTAGGATTCATACAACTATGGATCCGAATATACAAAACATACTGGAAGAAACTTTCTTAGACGACTCGTTCTTCTCGGCTAGAGATTTTAGAATAGATGTTATATACTTTTTAAGCCTTAGAAATACAATTACTGGGCAAATGAGGCATTTAGAAGAAGAATTTTCTGTTCGCGAATACAGCGAAATAGCAGGAAGAATACAAGAAATTCAAAACATGCACTTAACCACAAATATGACTATTGTAGCCGACCGTTATATACCAACCGTTCAACCACAGGCGGCGATGGTTGTTTTAGACCATAGAACAGGGCATGTTAGAGGCATTGTTGGCGGGCGTGGCGAAAAAACTGTAAACCGTGCGTTTAACCGTGCAGTGCAGGCAACAAGGCAGCCTGGCTCTGTATTTAAGATGGTTGCAGCGTTTGCACCTGCTTTTGATTTAGGCCTTATAACACCTGGAACACTTTTAATGGATGAACCGTTTACCTATGAACTTCCGGGAGGTTCATACACACCAAACAACTGGTGGGGTAGCCAGTTTAGAGGGGCTAGAAGTGCTAGATATGCCGTTGTTCACTCTGCAAACGTTATGAGCGTTAGGCTTATGGTTGAAACTGGTATAGATGCGAGTTTTGATTACCTAAGCCAGTTTGGTTTCACAACTTTAGTAGATGGCGAAGTTAGAAACGGACAAATATTTACCGACCGTGGCCCAGCTTTAGCACTTGGTGGATTAACTGATGGTGTTACCGTTTTAGAAACTGCAGCTGCGTTTGGCGTTATGGCGAATAATGGCATTTATATGCGTCCAACTTTCTACACAAGAGTTTACGACCATGACGGCACAATACTTTTAGAACATATTCCAGAAATGCACATGAGGCAAGTTATACAACCAACTACCGCTTTCATGCTTACAGATACAATGAGAGATTCTTTAATTAGCGGAACAGGCACAAGAGCAAGGCTTGCAAACATGGCATCTGCCGGCAAAACAGGTACAACGCAAAACACAAGAGATTTAACTTTTGCGGGCTACACCCCTTATTTTACCGCTGCAATTTGGTATGGGTTTGACAAGTTAGAGTTTTTAGGCGATACAGCTAATTATCACTTAGATATTTGGCGCCATGTTATGACTTTAATTCATGAAGATTTAGAACATAGAGATTTTGTAATGCCAGAAGGGCTTACAAGGGTTGAAATTTGTTCCGATTCTGGAAAGCGTGTAATCCCAGGGCTTTGTGATGCAGATATTAGAGGTAGTAGAATAGTAACGGATTTAGTGCCTATTAATATGATTTCACATGATTTTTGTGACATTCATGAAACAATTACAGTAGACACACTTACAGGCCTTTTGGCATCTGCCGATACTCCAGAATATAGAAGATTTACATTTGTTGGCATAGTTGTTGACGATGAAGATTTAACAGGGGCAAGCCACGAAATACCAAGGTCGATGACCATGGTTGGTAGCACTACAAGGCACCCATACTTTAATGCTCAGAATTTAGATAGCACTGATGATTATGGTGATGGCCCAACTATGGACGACCCTACTACACCAAATGAAAATATAGACCCACCTACTACAGATGAACCAGCTTTGCCTGACGACGAAGAGGATGGCGAGGATGGGCCTGTGATGGACTAATGTAGAATTATCTTAACTGGGATTGCTTCGGGAACAAAACGCTTGTCTGCTGTAATCCACGAACCCTCGCAATAGAGTTGTTCCGAAATTAAAAAATATAAGCTAAGAACGTCATTACGAACCCTTGTAAGGGGTGAAGCAATCTCTAGTGGTTTTGCTCCGCCTTGGCACTTTCGCTTTGC
>WQZK01000113.1 GCA_009780765.1 Defluviitaleaceae bacterium | reverse complement strand
GAAGTGACTGTGCCGACTGTTAATGGGGATATTGAAGTATCGTTCTATGTTAGTTTTTATAGTGTAGTCGTAAGATGATTTAAGTAAGTTAAGATGCCCCGCTTTTGCGGGGCATTAGACTTTGAAGCAAGTTGTTTTTGGATAATACCTGCATGAAGAGCTTCACATTTGATACTTTATTTTAACATTTACTTTAAAGGTCTACTTACCTCCTTAAATCATTATCAAAAAGTGTTTCCGATAAATCTAACCTATTAAAATCTTCATCTGATATTTTTTCTATTTTTTCTATAATGGAAATTATAACATTTTTCATTTCCTCAAGCTCAATATGTGGCAAAATCGCATTTAATGTGATGATAGTATCTTCACGGGTATTAATATCTTCTTTGTAAATTCTTATAATACTCTTTTCGTCTATGTTGAACAATGAACTCACCTATCTTTCCTTTAAATCAATTGTTAGTTTCTGATCTTGCTGTTGATTTTGAAAATTAATAGAGGTTGGCAACTGTCGTATCTGCTCTAATCTTGAATTGATTTTTTCAGATATTTTTGTCGGCAGCTCTTTAGGCTTTAATTTTATCGCCTTTTCATTTTGAAGCTGATACTCTGATAATTCATTTTCAATTTTACCTATAATCATATCAGCTTGTTTTTGTATATTATCAAGCGAGGCAGTAAGCTCTTTAAGTTCTCGTGTGCTGCTCCAAGAGGCTATGTAGTTGAATGAATAATCTGATGTGTCAATGCCAAAACGGTTGCATATAACAAATGCAATACTTTCAGCCTCAATTTCCTGCGTCCTTCTTTCTCCCTCAAAAGTATGGCAGCAAGCATGAGCAATTTCATGAACAGCAGTTTTTAAAGTTTGGGCTTCACTCATACCTTCTTTTAGTGCTATTCTTTTATCTCCAAAATGACAATATCCTTTTTTACTGCCTTCCATTTCTTCAAATTCAATTGAGTAAGGTGAAATTTTATTAAGTATTTGCATTATGTTGTTATATTCTGAAACCGTTCCTATCAGCTCTTGTGTAAGCTGTGGAAGTGGCTTTCCAGTCGTTTGGGAAACGTCATATACGTAAACAGGGAAAAAGCAAGGAATTTGAAGAATGTTTTTTTCTGTAATAGGTTTACCGTTTTTATCAAGTATTTCAGTTCGAGTTTCGGGGTTGATCTTAGGTCTTTCAGTTGAGATATTTTTTGATGAGAATCCAATTATTCGTATGCCTTTTTCGCCTTTTGAAACTTGTCTTTCAAATTTTTCTTTCCATGTAGCATACCCGGCAACACGAGAAGCATCGGGCTTTTGGGACATTATAAGCATAATATTACGAGGGCTATAGGAATGGAATTTAGACATCGTTTCAAGATATGCCTTATAACGCTCGCTGTTAAAAACATCTTTTATCCCCTGCTCTGCTACTTTTAATAAATCGTCTATTTTGTTATCTTGATTCTTTTTATTAAGCATTTTCTTCTCCCTCTAAAATATTGATTATAAAATCATCATTGATATAATCAAATGACTCACTCAAGAGGTGCAAACAGGGGTTTATGTATATTTCGGGATCGTTCTCACCACCTACTATGCTTGCGCAATATATATTACATTTTAGGACAAGCTTTTTATATATTTGTTTTAATTCTTCAACGATCTCTTTTTCTATTTCTTCTGTATAATCGACTAAAACATGGGTATCAAGTGCAATATGTTTTACTTTTTCATAATTCTTATTGTTGTTTCGCAGCTCGATCATAAAAAAGTCGATTCCATTATATTTAAGCGATTGCCTGAATATATGTTTTTTTAAATTCTTATAATACGACAAACCTTCAATTTCACGAATGTTCACCCTAATAGTAAAATTAAAGTTTTTTCCATTCCCTGTGGTTTCTGATAACGACTTTGGTTTTAATTGTCTTATTTGTTCTAATCTTGAAAGTTGATTTTTTGAAACCCCGGCTGCATTTTTAATAAGCATTTCTATCCCCCTTGTATCTCTTATTTTGAAGCTTTATCCCCTTTCATGGGTTAGAACTAGAGCATCTGAATTTTTATATTGAATAGGTTCTTTTTCTTTTATAGTATTTAGGCCCTTTTCAGGATTATCTTTTTTTTTATTTTCTTTTGCTTCGGCTTTCCATCTATCCATTTCATGCTTTATCTCAAAACCGCTAAGTCTTTTGATCTCTTGATTTGCAAAATCAAGTATTTTTTGTCCTTTTTCATTAACAGAGGGAGTTCCGTCAGCTTCAAGTTTGTAGGGAGTTCTTGTTATTTTGTATATCGCATTTTCATAAATGGGTATAAAGCGCATATTTTCATTCTGACCTAAATCAATGCGTTCGCCCGTCTCTTTGTCAGTTTTATATTTACTAGATGTCTGTAAAGGTTCCCTTGTTGTTAGAACATAGCCTTGAAAAGGACTGTTCATAGGCATTTTGATTCTTGTCTCAATTTCTTTCTTTGGCTGTCCGTCCGCGTCGAGGACAGTATCGTATCGTCCAGTTTCTTTGTTGTAATGTTTTTTATCTACTTCTGTAGAAGAAATAATAAGCTTTTTAGAAAATTCAAGGTTTGCTCTGTTACCTGCATCAAATGATTTTTTTTCCGATATCTTAATTTCTTTATTTTTTTCTTTTCCCCAAAATGGATCAATTAATTGTGCCGCCCTATCTGAAAGCTCTGTAATATCATCCATAATTGATTTTGTTAGTTCATCTTTGTTTATTGCTGCTATCGCGCCCCATAATTCAGCCGATTTCATAACGATGTTTTCCAGGTTTTCGAAGTTTATTTGTTTCCCCTGATTTACCATATTTGATATAGATTCGTATAAACTCATATCAGTATTTATATCAAGCATGTCTCCATCAAGTTCTACAAATTCATATTTATTTAATTCGATATTATGCTTGCCACGGAGTGATAATTTTAGAATATCTCCATCGTCTATAGCGTCAATACGAAATTCCTCATTCAGTATTTGAAAAGAATCACCCCATATCTCACCTTTTTTTATGCTATTAAGCTTTTTAGATATTGCCTTATAAATCCTATCAGGTAGCTCTTCTATGCTTTTCATATATTCCGAATATGTGTCCATAAAATTAGCCTCTCTCTCAATTTCAATTGTTATGGGCTCACTTTGCTTGATATTTTCTTGTTGCAACCGATGTAATGTTGTTTGGATATTATTTACAACCTTATCTAAAGTATCGTGTGTATAAATGCCGTGATAGATATTGTTGTCTTTTAAAAATTTTAGAGTATTATTATCAACCTCAATACTTTCTTTCAGAGTATGTACTCGCCCTTCTTGTTCATAGTGTTCACCACGTTTTATAAAAAGATTGAAATTACTATTACTGTCATAATGGCCTTTTGCAATTGAAAGCAGCTCACCTTTTCTTTCCTTTGCATACATGTAACCTAAAAGAATTGGGCTATCGGTTACTATTACATCAACTTTGCCTACAAGCCTTTGAATACGGCTATTTTGCTTATTTAAAATTTCAAGCTGATTCTTAAAAGAACCGTCAAGTAAATCTCTTCTACCATCCCAAGCTAACTCTTTAGCGTATTCACTTACATATTCGGTTACGATATTGCGCTTTTTCAATTCGCCTGCAACAAGCCAAGCGCATGTTGTTTTACCTGCACCCGCGCCTGCATAAAAGTTTACGATAAGAGTATTTTTATCCAATTCTGCACCTCCTTTAGTTCGTTTCAATATTAGGCTTATTATAATCTAAATTCTTTTTCTTTCGCTTTGCAGAACGATAAACAAAAGGAAATATTACAGCACAGATTATTACTGGTATTCCCCACGTAATTACTTCAATAGGTAATTCAACCCCTCTTATATTAAGAACTGGATTATCTTCACTATCGGTTTCTATTGTAATAATTGAATCTATATTATTATTTTGTCTTGGTGCTTCTGCTGATGCGGTGGCTTCGGTTGTATTTGTCACCTCTGCGTGAATAGGCAAGGATATAGGCTCGTCATGGTTAAAAGGATTGGCAAACACAGGTTGAATTAATAAGCCGTCAGTGTGTGATACAGTGTTCCAATGAAAAAATGGCCTTTGAACGAGTTCTGTAAAATATCCTTCCTCGTCATAAAAAATAACTTCATCTAAAATAATTTCCGGATGCAATACAATTGTTTCAGTTTCGCCAACAATGAACGATTCAACTATAAAATTATCTGAATTTTGTATATGAAACTCTCTTTCTTGTGATAGCGTAATATTAAATAGCGGCTGCATATTTGGATCAACAAAGAAAACAATTGTATCGTAAATTGCGTGCAGCTCATAAATACCGATATTATTTCTAATTTCCCAATCGACAAAAACATAACCATAAAGAGACGGAGGGCGTGGTATACTTACAGATGTTGGCGAGAAATAGGATTGCTGCATTAAGATATTTCCTGTACGACCAAAGACTTTTATTGTATGACCCGGTTCACAGATGAGAGTAGAGATTAATCTATCATCGGCATCC
Organism: Defluviitaleaceae bacterium; assembly: GCA_009780765.1. Classification (GTDB taxonomy): domain Bacteria; phylum Bacillota; class Clostridia; order Lachnospirales; family UBA5962; genus WQZK01. The sequence goes on along the minus strand of WQZK01000113.1, from coordinate 1,866 downwards.
CTTATTCTTAATTCCATTCTATAAACAGGCTCTAAGTAGAAAGCCCGCCCTCGAAAATAAGATATCCAATGGTCAAAAAACCAACCATCTTCAAGGGGGAGTTCCGGCATTTGAATAGTTGCTAACTGGCGTACGGCGTATTCTCTAAGGGTTTCACCGTGCCTATTAATAATATAAATTATCTGATTATGTACTAATGATTCAGCAGCAACTAAGTTATCATTATTATCAAAAAACATAATCGGTATCTTTTCCCCAGTTAAAGGGTTTGTATCGCTTATTAATGGATTATCCGGATTATGAGCAGAAACTTGTATAAATGCGAATGTAATTTGCGCAAATAAGAGCATTATTAAAACTATAATTTTAAATTTCATTATCGTTCACTCCTTATTAAATACACTTTTCTTTTACCGTCCGGCACAAGCTTTTTAAACTTGTGCCGGATGGTAAGGATATCAGTATTTACTTTTTGTTCATATTCTGTTTTTTTTGCTTGTTTGGTCTAACCACTTTAAAATATCCGCCAATGATAATAATGCAAACAATAACAGCAGCAATTATAAGAGTATTCATAATTTTACCTCTTTCTTTAGTCATCATCTAAATCGTCATCTTCGTACAGTAATTCATCATCTAAATATTCATCATCTTGATTTTTTTCAATTTCCTCATTGACTGTACCCGGTTTTCTTTGTCGCTTTTTCTTATAAATTTTAGTGTAGTATCCATAAGCCACAACTATAATAAGCACAGCACCGGATAACACAAGTGTCATATTCACATTTCGCCCTTCTTGTGCGGGTTCCTCATCCGGCGGCGGCTCTAGTTGTTCGGCTGCTATGCTGCGCTGTTGAGGTTGATTGGCTTGTGTTATTGTTGGAGCTTGTCCGCCTGCTTCTTGTGTGTCATCTAAGAAAATCAAGGCGTTTTGATCGACTTCTGTAAGAAAATAAACATTATTCTCTTCTTTGTCGTAGTCAATAATAATATAAAAAACATTACCTTGCCGTGATACGACCGTTAGAAAATCCCTATTACCAGACCTTATATAGTCGACTAGAGTACCGCCGCCATCGAATCGTTGCCCTGTAATGCTTAAAGGCGGGGTGGTGTCGTTCCAATTGACATCTTCAAGAAAAGTAGCATCAAATGTTTGGTTAAACCAGTCTAAAATTTCAGATGGTGCGTGTTCTACCAATAAGCCCTCAAGTTCAAGCATTACTTCAAGTTCTTCTGAAATTTCTTCCGAAGCCTCTGTAGCGACTTGATTTGCATATGTAGAAACAGTTAAGAAGTCAACGAGAAATATAATGAGTATAAAACTAAGGAATTTAATTTTACTCAATCTTGCATCGCCCCCTCATTTGATTCTAATATTATCTCATTAATTTGACTTTTTTTTGCTTGTCGCAAGAATTTTTTTGCTTCTTCCGGAGTCATTTTAATTTCGCTGATTGTTTTCATAACTTCCTGTGCTTCACGGCTTGCAATATCATCTTGCAATGATTTGATATGGGCATTTAATTTGTTTCGTTGCGTTAATGTCTTTTCAAGTTTGTTTTTCTGCTTTTCAATGTATGATTGCATTTGAAAGTTTCCTTTCTTGGTTGATTGCGAGGGTGCCACTCGGTGGCACCCTTTAGAATAAAGTTGCAAGTTCGGGTATAAGCATTTGAGCTACAATCACTATGCCTGCACCTGCCATGAACTGTGTAATCCCTAAATATATGTAAGAGGTTGTTTCAGAGTGGGTAAAAGTGCGGTAAACACCGTGTTTATGCGGCTTTACCGCACTTTCCCCATATGATAGGTTAATACCTAATTAGTTGTAAAAGATGAGATTTCGGACGGGATTTACTCCCG
>WQZK01000112.1 GCA_009780765.1 Defluviitaleaceae bacterium | reverse complement strand
GTTTTTGGTAACCGCATCTATTCGAGCCATAAGAGATGAATCCATCGAGATAGTATATTTCCTGGTCTCATGACTTGGAACAAGAGCAATAAGCGCTGTTGTATATTCGCTTTTCTTCCACTCTTTCCAGTCAGACCAACTCTTTTTGATTTGCGCCAAACTGCTTGGTTCTGGAATTTTCAATTTGGAATCCTTCATACACTCTACATGACCTGACAATGCTTCATGCGCCATCCGTACAGCATCTTCGAAATTCTTTCCAGCAGATATACAACCCGGAAAATCCGGAAACACGACACTAAAAGCCGGCCCATCAATACTTATAAACGCTATATAATGTTTCATCTGTTTTTTACTACATAAATATCTTCGCAGTATTAAGAGGTATAGATATATGCGCAAATATAACGTAATTTCTTTTCCTGCTTCTATTAACTCAGCAAATGTTCTTTTGCTTCAATTTGGTGGTGAAAAATATTTGATAAAGTCATCAGCGAACAAAAATTCACAAGAAGGCTTCGACTCACAGTCTTCGCACCACTGAACGCTACACCCATGTTGCTCAAAGCAATATCCTCAAAATCCAAAGCCCTCTTGATAGCATAGTTTAATATTTTATAATTAACTTAAACTTCGTATTAACAATTGTTTTTGGATATAACACGAATCTTTATATTCGCGAATAGAGATTATACGAAGTTCGCATATAATACGTTATGCGACATATGCCAAGAGCATTGCTAAAATAATGAAAAGGATAAATTAATATTTTCCACGAATAGTAATAGCTTCTTCAATCCAATTCTCAATATTTTCGCTTATGTAATTATATACTTCCTTACTATCACTATATGGCGGATCATAAGCTTTTACTATAGTAGATAATGAATTATCTTTTATCGTGAAGTCTGTAAATGGATTTTTACCTTTTGTGGATTTATTACCATTTGAATCCTTCAAATTATGGATATAAATACCTAATACACCTTTGCCATCATTCCATGATTTCTCAATTTCGTATTTTATCCATTTTCTACCAGCAGTCTCACTGCCGATTAATACAATAGTACATGAACGCCCATTTAATTGATCGTTAATCCATTTTTTAATTGCTTCATCACTGCCTTTAGTTATGGTTTCCCAGTCATTATCAGAAGCAGGTTTATTCCCTTCAATTTTTCCGATATTACGAACTTGAGAAGTTCTCCAAGCATCTGGTTTGTAGTGGAAACTATAAAATACTTTTCTTGCCATTAATATACCTCCAGTAAATAATTGTTGGATTTAACATCCATTTGTTCTCAAAATAATAAATAGTAAAAAAACAATTATTGCAAGTGCAAAATATAACGGTGTTGTAGAAATTGATATTAGTGCTTTCAAAAAATTAATTAAACGCTTTCCTTTTAAAACAATTTTCATATCGTCGCAAATATTAGTATCGTTATTCTTAATTTTAACTAAAAATTCAATATAAATTTCTCGAAATGTTTTTTCTAACCCGAGATAATAACAATCAAATAACCAAAAAATGGAAATGGGAATAATTATAATATAGAAATATGTAATTTTTTGTGGATCAAAAATTACTACACAAAGTGCTGAAACTATCGTAACAGCCCATGTCTTACAGCTCATGGAATAATTTGATAAACGAGCAATAATATTTTGCAAAGTTGATATATGTGTTTGAGTTATTGCCATTTCTAGTTTATTATCCATAAAGACCTCACATCACTCCGATTTTATGTAAAATTTTCAACATATGTCAATGGATGAAATTCAAGTATTGCCTAATTGGATTTCCTCTTGACTATTAAAATATAGATATTTATAATATTTTACGAGGGAAATATGCCTAAAAGTGTGCATGAAACGGTAAAATCGGCTATACGAAAGCTAGCTGATAACTATAGAGCCGAACTTTCGTCTCAAATTGATAAAAGAGTTGATGAAATGTCCTCTGATAATAATTCTCATTATCTTATTTATAGAATATTGGGAATATCGACTTCTGAAGGTCAATTAATTGATGTATACCAAAACAAAGGACGATTTTTATATAAATATGCAGGTTCTTTCTTGGAAGAAGCTGCTTGTATTTGTTTAAAAAATAAATTCCCAAATGCTAAAAAAGAGCGCATCCCAAATACAATTAGTCAAAGACCAAAAATGTTTGAAATTGACTGTCTTATTGAAAAGGAAGCAATTGAGATAAAATGGAGAGACGCAACAACTGATGGAGATCATATTACAAAAGAACACACAAGAATTCAAGCTATAAAAACTCATGGATATAAACCAATTCGTGTAATGTTTTACTATCCAAATAGAGAGCAAGCAATTCGAATACAAGAAACTTTAAAGACAACTTATAATGGTGTAGGAGGATTATATTATTCAGGAGATCAGGCATGGAATTATCTTAAAGATAAAACAGGTATAGACTTATTTAAAATATTGGAGGAATTAGTTGACGAATATGAAGAAAACTAATTCATTACAATATATATGCGCTGAAGCTGAAAATTATATCCCCAAACATATTATTGATAATTCTGTACAGTTAATATATCTTGATCCACCTTTTTTTAAGCAAGATATTCTAAAAATGTATAGTAAAGATGAAAATAGTATATTTTCATTTCCTGATAAATGGGAATCAATTGAAACATATCTTGAATTTATCAAAGATATTTTAAGTAAGTGTAAATATAAATTAACAGAAACAGGTTTAATATTTCTTCATTGTGATACATCTGCAAATCATCATTTACGATTATTAATGGATAAAGTTTTTGGTAAAGATTGTTTTGTGAATGAAATTATATGGGCTTATAAGCGTTGGTCAAATTCTGCTATGCGGTTATTAGAATCCCATCAAAATATATTTATTTATTCAAAAACAAAAAAATATAAATTTAATCATATTATGACAGATTATTCTCCAACTACAAATATAGATCAAATATTACAATCTCGTGAAAGAGATGAAAATGGAGTTGTTAGATATAAAAAAGATAAGAATGACAATATTTTACCAATAAAAGAAAAAAAAGGAGTTCCATTACGTGATGTTTGGGAAATACCATTTTTAAACCCAAAAGCCAAAGAGAGAACTGGATATCCAACGCAAAAGCCAATAGAATTAATGAATAGGATTATTAATATATCATGTGATGAAGGTGATTTTATTCTTGATCCATTTTGTGGAAGTGGAAGTATGGGTATTGCGGCTTATATAAATAATTGTAAATATATTGGTATTGATAAAAATCAAGAGGCTATTGACTTATGTAACAAAAGAAAAATGAATTATTATATATCACAATCAGCAGTTATTGATGGAAATTATGATGATTTTTTCAATTTAGATAATGAGATAAAATATTTTATTTCATCGATAAATGCAATACCGATAGAACGTAATAAAGGATTAGATGGAATTTATTCATCAAATGAAGGATTAATAGGTATTAGATTTCAGCGAACCGAAGAGTCTATTTCTGAAGCTATTTATTTAATGAAAAAAGCTTCTGAAAAGAAACCTTTGATAAAAAAAATATTAATAAAAACACATGATTCTGAACTTTTTGATATTATTCCAGAAGATGTATTTATAGTTGAATCATTAGAATATAAATTATCAAAAATAATTAGTGTATTAGGTAATAATAATCTTAAAAAGAAAAATAATATTAATACAAAAGGTTTACGTCGCATAACACACGATTAACGCTCCACCGGCCTTGTTGGGCGGCTCGGCTTCCGTTAGGCTAGGTCATTTCATTCCCACGCCTCACTCCAGCACATTTTGCTAACCCTACAAACTTACGTTTTGCCTATTCGGGCTAGCAAACCGTCATTTATCTTAAACGTTATGCGGCATAAATCAATTATGCATGAAAATGTTAATAAAAAACACTACTTGCCATAATATTGATTATTTAGTAAATTAATACAGATTAGAAATTGTCTTTAAATAATAGCACAAAGGGTAAAAAACATGTCTGTTTTTGAAAAATTGGTTCTTCCCTTATTTGGTGTTTTTGGAACATTAATTACTATATTAACATTTATTTTTCCTCAATATGCAAATATGCAAGTAAAACTATCTATTTATGTTTCAACAATATTACTATTACTTTTAATATGTTCAATATTTATTAAAATGTGGTTTAATATTAGGAGGGACATAAAAGATAGTGTATATTTTAATAATTTTTCTTTAAAACCTATACAATTTGTACGAGATGATAATATATTAATATTGAAGCGTACTATTAATTTACCATTAAATACAGCAGTTTCCATATATCATCAAAATGATTCTTACGAATCAATAGTAACAATAGGTTACGTATCACATGTTCAAGAAAAAATTATCCAAATAAAAATATTGTTTCCAAATACCAACATAAGTATGCAATTTTGTGATAATAATATATTGAAACAAATAATTGTGCGACCTGCTTCCAATGTTAATAATATCTTGGAAAAATTATCTGAAGGAGCTAAATGATGCAAATTGTAGAAATTTTAGATAATTTTACTTACGTAATTAATAAAGGGTTACTCGCAGGAGTTAGAAAAGGGCAAAAATGTTACATTTACATAATTGGCAAAGAAATTATCGACCCAAATTCTGGAGAGAAATTAGGATATTTGGAAATACCAAAGGCATATTGTACTGTAACCCACGCCCAAGATAATATGTCTGTAATTCAATCTGATGACGCACCTTCTCCTTTAAAAAGCATCTGGGGATTAAATATTAAACTTGGATATGATTATTTCGAAAGAAATATGACAGAAGATATAAAAAAAATAATGATTGGTGATTATGTTAAAATTGTATATGATTAATATTTTAGTTAACATCAAAAAGACTTGTGTCGCCTAACGAGGTCGCGGAAAAAGTAATATAGTAGATAGCGAGTATAAAACAAGCTGGCACTCTGGCCTGTGTCATGATAAGATAATATATCATGGCACGCTACAAAGAAACCGAAAAAAGGGCGCGGACTATTTTTAACCATCAACCTGTCTGAACAAATAATTAAAGACACATACGAATATACCTTAACCCATTTAATCGACAAAAAACTCGACTTAAGTGTTTTCGACGATAAATATAACAACGATTTAACCGGGGCAGCAGCAATAGGTCCAAGAATATTGTAAAAAATAATCCCCTATTGTTACTCAATGGGCGTAATAACCTCCCGCAAGATAGCAAAAATGTGCGAAACAAACATGATAGCAAAGGCATTGGCAGAAGATACAGAACCTCATTATACAACAATATCAAACTTTGTATCAGGAATGAATGGAGAGATAGAAAAAGTATTCAGTAAAGCCCTAATGGTATGTAATGAGGATACAGAAACAAACATAAAAGACTTTTTCTGCAACCTCAACAAACAGCATACGTGCCACCGCACAATTTGTGCGGCTCCAGAGTTCAATTCCGCAGGTAGGTTTCGCCTCTCACGTTTCATTTCACCACATTTTGCAGTTGCTGGTCTTGTTTGCAAAGCCCTCATTCGCAATCGCAAAACGTCAGCCACCTAGAACGTTATCGAAATAATAACCAAGATGATTCGGAGCATCTTTGTAATAAAATGTAAAAATAAAAAGTGGTTTTGCCAATAGTTGACAAATTAAGGCTAAAGTATAATATTATTTAGAAACTGATTTATAGAAAATAAAGGGTACTAATACCCTTCGTTGACCTGCCTCGCTCGGTCATGTGAAAGCAAGCTTTCCTGCTACTCTCGCTCGTTGGTCAATAACACCAAAAAATGGAGATGCCATTATGATTTGTTCGGTTCGTGATATTTCAATATATTATGAAGAATACGGAGAAGGAAAACCTGTGCTTTGTATTCATGGTAGCATAGTTGACCATCGTATGATGGTTGACCCATTTGAACCTGTTTTCAATGAAATGCAAGGCTATCGGAGAATTTATTTAGACTTGCCTGGCTGTGGGAAAACGCCATCCGCTAACTGGATAAATAATTGTGATAATATCCTTGATGTTGTAATTGATTTTATAAATACAGTAATTGGTGAAGAAAACTTTTTGCTCATCGGCGAATCTCATGGCGGGTATGTTTCGTTAGGACTTGTTCACAAAATGAAGGAAAGAATAGATGGCGTGTTGTTATTATGCCCGCAGGTTGATCCACGAGAAGATGAAAACCTACCCGGTAGGAAGATTTTATATAAATCAGAGCAAATGGACTCAGTAAGTATAAATTCTGACGAAGATAAATACTATATGGACATGGCTGTTATTGCTACTCCGCAGATATATAACAAGTGGCAAAATATAATAACACCTGCAATGCAAATAGCCGATATGGACTTTCTCACAAATCATCGCAGTGATTGGTACAGT
>WQZK01000111.1 GCA_009780765.1 Defluviitaleaceae bacterium | reverse complement strand
CCAAATAAAAAGCGAGCAGGAAAAAATTTAATAAGAGAATACGAAAAATCGGTTTTCGATGCCTTGAAGGAAATAGAATTTTACAGAAAGCTAATGTTTATGGCAAACGAAAATAAAATAAGAGATACTTTGCTTGAAATTATTACAGATAAAATAGCACATGCGATTAAATTTAACTTTATTTTAAAATAAAAAATGGCTGCCGTAGAAAATGGCAGCTATTTTTTTATAGCAAAATTTGTAGTATGTACAATGAAATAAAACCGGGCAGGCCGAGTATGCCTATAATAAATGCCGTTAAGTAATTAAACCCAATGAAAAGCCCAAACGGCGAAAGAATTAAATTTACTAAAAACACACCAAACAAGCCAATTACAGCTCTTATAAAAAATTTTAATAGCGATTTTAGGGGCTTTGCAAATATTACAAACCCCACAAGTGTTAATAAAATTGCTATCATAATGCCAACTGCACCTAAAGAACCCATATTAATCCTCCTAAACACTAAATATCAGCAACAATGCCTTTATCTTTGCACAATTTGAGATAGTATTGGTATCTGCTATTTAAAGAGGCTATCTCAAAAATATAGCTGTCAATTAAAATTGGGTCGGTTATATTGTCGAGGCAATTTCTAGCAGATTCTAAATCGTGTTTTAAATTCTCTAGTGTTTTTACTATAACGCCGTCTTCTTCTGATATAAATTTTGCTTTTCTTTTTAATTTGGTGTTTCTTTTTAGAGTCGTTTCTGTAACTATTGCAGGTTGCGACATGTTTAATCCCCCTTGTCCTTATATCTAAGTATAGTCAAGGATTTGGTGTTTTATTCCATAAAAAGGAGGTGATTCTAAAATCACCTCCAACTTTTAATAATATTCGCCAAGCTCTAATGGTTTAATCCATTCACTATCTTTGTAAACACGCATAACTCCGCCTGAAAATTCGTCGATAAGAGCAACTTTGCCATCAATTTTACCAAATTCAAGCTTAATATCGTAAAGAGTAAGTCCTTTATCTGCCAAATCATCATGAATGATTTTTACTATTTGCCTAGTGCGAGCCACTAAATCATCATATTCGTCATAATTTAGGATACCTAGAAGGTTTAATGCTTCTTTGCTAATCATTGGGTCGCCACGTTCGTCGTCCTTTAGGCTAACTTCCACGAAATAGTCAAGATTTTGCCCCTCAGTGCAATAATCACCGTAGCGACGCAAAAAGCTACCAACCGCCTTAAGCCTACAAATAACTTCAATACCGTTTTTACCACCAAATTGCGATGCAGGAAGAACCGTCATGGTTGTATCTTCTAAGTCGCTTTTAATATAATGCGTTAGTATTCCTGCAGCATTGATTTTTTCAAAATAGTATTTTGTCATACGAAGAGATGTTTTGCCAAGCCCTTCAATAGATGCTCCAACTGTGTTTCCACCGGGGTCGATATTGCCGTCTTCGTTAACTGTTGCATCATCTTTAAGTTTAAGCAGATAGTTGCCATTTTCTAAAGCATAAACATCTTTTGTTTTTCCATTTTTTAGCAGTTTCATTTTATGCACTCCTTTAGGATTAGTAAGCTTTACCCCAATAAACCATTTTCGTGGCATCTTTACCACAAACAATACATTTATCGGCAATTTTTTCTTGAGCAAAAGGCATGCAACGGCTTGTTGCCCCAGTTTTTTCTTTAATTTCTAGCTCGCATTTTTCATCTTCACACCACATAGCTTTTATGAAGCCCGGTGTTTCTTCTAGAATTTTTGAAAACTCTTCCATGGTAGTTGCAATATAAGTTTTTTCGCCAAGGTATTTATCAGCTTTTTCATAAAGATTATGGTGAATTTCGTCCAAAAGCCTTTCAATTTCTGACTCTACATTATCTAAAGAAACAATAATTTTTTCGCCCGTATCACGCCTAGCCAAAACGCACTGATTATTTTCAATATCTTTAGGCCCAATTTCAAGGCGAATAGGAACGCCTTTCATCTCATGCTCGCTAAACTTCCAGCCAGGGCTTTTGTCTGATTGGTCAAGTTTAACTCTTATATTTTTAGAAAGCTTCTCTAAAAGCTCATTTGCCTTATCCAAAACACCTTCTTTGTGTTGTGCAACAGGAATAATAACAACCTGATTTGGTGCAATTCTTGGTGGAACAACCAAGCCATTATCGTCAGAATGAACCATTATAACCGCACCGATAAGCCTTGTTGTAACACCCCAAGAAGTTTGATGAACGTATTGCAGTTTATTTTCTTTATCTGTGTACTGAATGTCAAATGCTTTGGCAAACCCATCACCAAAGTTGTGAGTTGTGCCAGATTGAAGAGCCTTACCATCTGGCATCAAGCTTTCTATAGTATAAGTAGCTTTTGCACCTGCAAATTTTTCTTTTTCAGTTTTTTGCCCAAAAACCATTGGTATAGCTAAAACATTTTTGCAAAATTCTACGTAGGTGTCAAGCATTCTAAGCGTTTCTTCCTGTGCTTCTTCTGCTGTTGCGTGGGCAGTATGCCCTTCTTGCCACAAAAATTCCATGCTACGGAGGAACGGTCTTGTAGTTTTTTCCCATCTAACAACAGAGCACCACTGGTTGTATAATTTAGGTAAATCTCTGTGAGATTGAATTATGTTACTATAATGCTCGCAAAACAAAACCTCTGAAGTTGGTCTAACCAAAAGTCTTTCCTCTAGTTTTTCATGCCCACCATGTGTAACCCATGCAACTTCAGGTGCAAAGCCTTCAACATGGTCGGCCTCTTTTTGAAGTAAACTTTCAGGTATAAACATTGGCATGTAAACATTTTCATGCCCTGTGGCTTTAAATCTTTGGTCGAGCTGCTTTTGAATAAGCTCCCAAATCGCATAACCGTAAGGCCTAAAAATCATACAGCCCCTTACAGAAGAATAGTCAACAAGCTCAGATTTTTTACAAACATCGGTATACCATTGTGCAAAATCTTCACTTCTACTTGTAATTGCATCTAATTTTTTAGACATTTTAATCACCTTTCTAAAATTAAGTATAAAATTGAAAAATGGCAAAGCTATGCCAATTCCAATCAAACCTAGATGTTTGCTGAGAATTAGCAAGAAGCCTTGCCATGAAAGTTTGTGTGTTTTACCAAATGCTGCTGAATGTTGCAGCCATTGCTACAATAAAGATAAAGTAGAAAATAACTACAAGAACCGCAATAACTACATTAAAAATAAGATAAGCTTTGCAGAAATTTGCACGAACCTTATTTTCTTCATTAAAAGCCCAAACTATCATCATGATAAAACCAACGCAAGGAATTGCCATTATTAAAAGTGTAACAATCCAGTCTTTAACGCTCATCTCGGGCTGGCTGGGGTTTTGTATGTAGCTGTTGTTAAAATCGTTCATTTAAAAACACTCCTATCTATAATATAAATAATATTATATCAATTTCTTAACAACAAGTCAATCATATTATTAAGTTTTTTTGAATATAAATCTTTAAAGTAAGACAAGTATGGATAAATTTAGGAGGATAAGCCATGGAAAGTTACAGAACACAAAGAACTAGAACACAATATAGACCAAATAACTATAAAAGCCGCACACAAAGTGCAAAAAAAGGGCAAAAAGAGAAAGCTTCTAAGGTAGAGATACTCATAATGCAGTCGATTATTTCGATGATAGTGCTGGCACTTGCAATTATGATAAGAATTGTTAATACAGGCTTTACTAATAATTTGCAAGAAAACTTAAAAACTTCTATATCTCAGAATGAAACTCCGCAAGAGGCATTTTATAATGCATCGGGAACATTTAGCAGGGTATGGGTTGCGATTACTGGCTTTTTTGGTTCGGGCGAAGCAGTTGTTGATGATTTAGGCGAAGCGGGCGACGTATTTTTAGCAACACATGAAACTGCGGGTGAATTTAGGATAGATGAAGAAATCTTACAACAAATATTAAACACCGAAAAAAAGTAATTAGCCAAAGAGAGGCAGGCGAGTTTGAATTTTCTGAAAATTTACTAATATTTTTACGTAACGAGAATTTTATAAACCCGCTTGATGGAAGGATTACATCGGGTTTTGGAGATAGGGAAAATCCAGTTTTAAGGGTGCCAGAGTTTCATACAGGGATAGATATATCGGCAGATGTTGGAACAAGGGTTTTAGCGGTTAAGAGTGGAGTTATTACAGTTATTAGGTACTCGCAAACATTCGGCCATGTGCTTGAATTTGAAACGAATGATGGTTATGAAATAATGTTTGCCCATCTAGATTCTATTATTGTTGAAGTTGGGCAGACAGTAGAACAGGGTCAGATTTTAGCGTTTTCAGGAAACAGCGGAATGACAACAGGCCCGCATCTGCACTACGAAATTAGACGAGATGGTGAGCCGATAGACCCTACAAAGCATTTTCAACCAAACCAATAAATAACTTGACAATACACGGCTTCCACGAATATAATTATATTAGCAATATAACGATTTTAAGGGAGTCGATTAAGTATGAAAAAAGTTTTATTAGGGTTAGCGGTAGTAGCAACAAGTATATTTTTGGTATCATGTGCTAATGAAAACGATGCTCAAAACACTATGGCGGATGCATCAGATGTTTTTCAGCCAGCCCCTGTTACAGAGGAGTTTATTAATAGCTTGCGTGAAGAGATTAGGTATGAACTAAGAGAAGAGCTTGAAAACGAGATTAGAGCCGAATTTTCTACCGTGGTTAGAGCAGAAGTGCGTGAAGAAGTTAGAGCAGAGGTAACAGAAGAGCTAATGGTTAGGCTTCAACCATCGGTTGAGGCAACTCTTAGAAATCAGCTAAGAGCAGATTTGGCGGCAGAAGTTAGGGCAGATTTGATGGACGAAGTTAGAAGAGAAGTTATAGCTTCGGTTATGGCGAATAATCAAGATGCAGACTTGCCTTCAGAGCCTATTTGGGTTCATAACAACATGGCGGTATATGTTGATACAGATATTTCACCAGTACGCACCTTTATTTTTAATAGACCAAGAACGAATAATCCTCACGAGGGCGATTGGGAGTCTAGATTTAACGGGCATAGAGTTTTTGTTTTGCCAATTACTGTGAAAAATACGGGCGACGCAACGGCAAATTTCAGCGGATTTGGCAGTGTTAGAGTTTTTGGACCTAATGGCTTGGAAATGACAAGAATTTGGGACTTTGATGGCTCGGATATTATTTATGCTTCGGGTATGCTTCCAGGGGCAATTAGAACAACAGAAATGGCGTTTTTGTTTGATGGAGATGGCGAGTATTTTATAGAATTTCACGACTGGAATACAAATAGAACAGCACATACGACTATTACAGTTGAAGGATATTAATTGAAAATATGAGAAATAACTCTGCGAAAAGAATAAATGAAAGAAACAAAAGAAGAGAAGCACTTATTATTAAAGAAATGAAAAGCTTTGAGGAGCGCCTTGTTTTGCTGGAGCAAGGCATAAATAAGCCAAGAGGATTAGAAAAATATAAAATTTACTTAGATGTAGTTTTTGGGTTATTTATAGTGACAGTTATATCAATTGTTGGGTTAAGTATAAATCGGGCAGCTAATGAGATAGCTAATACAGCTAATGCAATTGCTATTGCGAACTTAAATTTACAGTTAGAGCAACACCAAATAATGTTAGAGGACAGGATGCCAACTTTTGTTATTACTCATGACGAAAGTTCATTTAATGAATTTATCATTCAAATGCGAACGCTAGAAATAGGCAATATAGGTGGAGATATTTACGATGCATCACTTGAAGTACGTTCTGTTTTGCCTGTGAATGTTTATAAGCAAGTAGGTGAGCAAGAAGAAGTATTTACTTTTGCTCTAATTTTAGATAATCGCATCATTCAATATGATCATGTGAATAGAGTCTTTGAATATTCAGAAAATATAGACTTTGGACGTCTTTTTGCTAATTCGATGGAATGGCTTAGTGACGAACTAAGAAGTCGGTTGGGTCACGATATTAGAATTAGTGCTGACATTTATTCGAGGGATTATGTTTTTATAACATATTATGATTTTGCTATGCAATATCGAGTGGAATTTTATTGGCTTTGGGCTGGAACTTTGCGTAGAACGGAATTTCCTCTGCAAGAGCATATAGATAATACTATTTTTTTAACTACATGGTGGTGGAGTGCTGACTTGTGGACTACTCCTAACTGGGGGGACATTAATTACCTTGAAAGTTTGGAGCAACTTTTTTTTGAATCTGATTTAGAACGTATGGTAGAAATAATAGAAAACTTCTTTTTATAAAAAACTTTGCAAAACCTCAAAAATTAATGTATTATATTAATATAGCAATATTTTATTTGGAGGAATTTGCATTGGAATTAATACAAAACATTGATAGCTCTTTGCTTGAGTTTATTCAAAGAGCCATGCGAACAGGCATTTTAGATGTGGTTATGCCTTTTATAACT
>WQZK01000110.1 GCA_009780765.1 Defluviitaleaceae bacterium | reverse complement strand
TTTCTTCCTGATAAGCCTTTTAATCGCCATCTACAATTATTAGATTCTTTATTTCTAGCCCAAGTTACAGGCCTAACATCTTTTTCGCCATTTGGCAAATCATATCTAGCAACACAGCAAATTACTTTCTTTTCTGAATTTCGATACACAAAAAACTTACTAGGATTTATCCATTGCATTTCTCTACCTTTGCCAAACGGAACACCAAGCCCATATGTATTTGTTTGAGGAGGCTTAATATTATCAGGCACAGGCATTATTACTTCATACTCGGCTTTATTTTTATGTTTCTGCTTGTTTTTTGATGGGACAGTATCAACGTAAGCTCCTAAAATTTCTTGAATTTTCTTTGCAGCATCAAATGGCTTTAATCCATAAACTCTCTCGGCAATACTAATAAAGTTAAAATTATCGCCAGTGGTTCTATCTTGATACAATCCAGTATTTAAATAAACATACACAGAGCCAGCATTATTATCTGTGCGAAAAGGCGATGTAAACCCTGTCCACAAATTGCCTTGAGCATGTCCATTCGGAAAGAAATGCTCACATAACTTAATTGCATTATCTTTACAAAGCTCTCGTATGCTCTCGAAGAAGTCCGCCAATGATACCGCCCCCTAAACTTTAAAATCTTATTTTTTGCCAAATCAACACCGTCTAATTAGTCTATATTTTAAACAAGAATCACTGTTATAAAAATAAACACTAAATCTATCTCCTTTAACGAAGCTTTTATCTAAACGTATTTTTTTCGGCACGGTTATACTTCCACGCTCGTCCATAAATTTAACCTCGTTCTCTTTATAGACATGATTACTGATAACTTTTACTTCAAACCCCTCTGCATCGGGTAGCACTTTAAGCTCGTCAAATATACTAAGGTTAAATGTTTCCCTAAAGATTGGTGGTATTCTAATTCGTCCTCTTGAATCTATAATATAACTGCTTTCAATTTTTATCATTAGCTAACCCCCTGATTTATTGACACAAAGTTAATCATATGATATTATTATATTGGATAATTTACATCTGAGCCGTTCTACTGCATATAGAACGGTTTTTTCATGTCCAATATACTTAATCATTTTCTACCATTTCCTCTTCAGGCTTTTTAATGAAAACACCATTTTCATATAAAAATATTTCTACAGCATCACAATCTTTTATTTGCAAAACCTTACGATATTCTGTAGGTATACAGATTCTTCCTGTATCGTCAAATCTTCTAGTTAAGCCTAATATTTTACCTTTTTCCATTATTTTTCCTCCTTAAGCTTATAATCGCAGTTCGCACAACGCGGATATTTCCATAAATCCTTATATATTATCCCATCATGCAATTGGCTGTTATCAATATATTCGCCATCAAATCTTTGATAGTGTTCAGAAGTTCCACAAACCCGCATTCTAGTATAGTACTTATCGCACCCGCATTTAGGGCATTTATCGTATTTCATCTTAACCTCCTATTTGATATAAATAGCTTGTCCACCGTAGCCATTTAAACTTTCTTCTTAATGTCTTGATAAAGTTTGCCTTTATTGCTGCTTGCTAACCTAAGGCCGATATTATTTATAACAAACCTTGAAAATTTCACGTTGCTCACAGGTTTAGTTTCATTATCTCTGCACCAATTAACATAGTTGGTATATAAATTTTTAGCTTGTTCAACATACCCTGTTGCAACTTCATAAATTGCATTAAAAAATGTTACTATGTGCTGGCACTCAAAAGATACATTTGAATCTTTTAAAATTAATTGAGGTCGTGGAAACTCTTTTCCTGTTGCCACTTCAAAAGCTTCTCGCAAAATAACAGCCTTTTCCGCCTTTGGTGCGTGGGTTAATAATTTTCGCAGATATTCGGCTAGTATAGGGTCTTTTATATTGCTAGATTGTGATTGCTCGTATTTGCCTGTTTTGCGGATAGCTGGAAGAACCTCATCAGTTACCCAATCTTGAAACTTTTCAGCCTCAGGCTTACGGCTTTTAAATATTAGTTTATATACGCCTCTTTCGGTTAGAAATTTTTCCCCTGTATTGTGCAGTTTTCTAATGTCGGTATTAGCGACATTAGAATTTCTTAATAATATTGCTTGTCTTTCGTTCATTTCTGCTAAATAATCTCGCACTGATGTTGGCTTAAGCTCTAAGCACTCCCCAACATGATATGGGTTAAAATATATTTCTCCGTTTAGTTCAAAAACTTCTACTTCTTTATTTTCAAATAGCATTAAATTGTTCATTAAAAATCCTCCTAATATTTATACTGCTTGTCCATTCTAAGCCGATTAAACGGCTTTTTGCTCAATTATTTCATAGCCTAAATTAGTTAAGCTATTCTGTTTAAATTTGTTAAGAATAGCTGCTTTTTCTTCATTGGTTAAGCCTTGCATTTCAACTTCTGTTTCTTTACTAGTATCAATAAGTATGGATGGCTCAAATGTCCATGGCTTAATATGTTTTTTCATAATATCACCTCTACTTTAAAATATGTTTGTGTAAATTTGTCTTATGCTTACGAAACGTTTCTTGGTTCAACATCATCATAAAATCTTTGCCAATCAAAGTTTAAAGCATTTGCGATTGACTTTGCTATGTTAACATTTAGGGGCTTACCTCTTTCACCTCTTTCAATTCCACAATAGAACCTTTGTGATATTCCACTTTTTTTTGCCACTTTAGCTTGCGACAATCCTGCTGCTGTTCTAATTTCCTTTAACCATACTCTCATTTTCTGCACCTCTTTTTCATTTGAACAAGTTGTTCTAAAATTATTATAAGAACATTTTGTTCAAATGTCAATAGATTTTTGAAAAATATTTTAAATTTAAAAAAACTATTGACATTACTTCAATTTGTGTTAATATATAAATATTAGTCCAACACGTACTAATCAAATTTCAAAACAAAGGAGTAAAAAATATGAACAAAGAGCTTGACATGTATGAAAGAATTGGGTTCAGACTATCTGAGTGTAGAAAAAATAATAGATTATCACAAAGTGAACTTTCTAGTGCAATAAATATACCACAAACAACATATGCAAATTATGAGCTGAGTAAAAGAAAAATACCATTAAATTTACTTGAAAAAATAGCCAATTACTATAAATTGCCTATCGGATATTTCTTAGAAAGTAACATGCCTGAGATAGTATAATTATAAAAAAGACAAAGGAGGTAATGTTGTGAACGAGCAACATAGTATATATGCTAGTATTGGTTATAAGTTAGCCGAACATAGGAAACACAATGAATTATCACAAGGTCAATTTGCAGATATTCTTCAAATCCCACGAAGAACTTATGGAAACTACGAGCTAGGTATTAGGAAAATACCACTTGACATACTTCTAAAAATAGCAGATTACTATAAATTACCTGTTTCACATTTTGTATCAGGCAATGTATCTGAAGCAGTATAGGAATAAAAGACAAAGGAGTAACCTCTATGAATAAGAGAATTGATATGTATAAAAGTGTTGGCTATAGATTAGCGGAATGTAGAAAAAATAATGGACTATCACAGAGTAAACTTTCTGATATTCTTAAAATTCCGCAAAGAACATATGCTGGCTATGAATTAGGAGATAGAAGAATACCTCTTGATATGCTTTTAGAAATAGCAAATTATTACAAGTTGTCTGTTGCGTATTTCGTAGAAAATAGCATATCTGAGGCCGTATAGTTATAAAAACAAAGGAGGTAGTATTGTGAACGAACAATCTAATATATATGTGAGAGTTGGCTCTAGGCTAGCTGAATGTAGGAAAAGTAAGGGGCTATCTCAAAACCAACTTGCAGATATTATTGAGATACAACAAAGAACATACGCACATTATGAGCTAGGCACTAGAAAAATTCAACTTGATTTACTTCAAAAAATAGCAAACTATTTTAAAATACCTGTTTCATACTTTATTGAAGATGGTTTATATTCAAAAGTAGACTTTTTGAGAGATCATATGCACTTAGTTCTTCAACAAATAAAAAATGATGGTATAGAAGAAATGTACGAATTTATAAAAGACAAAGACTTTGATGTTCAATTTAAAGTTTTATCAGGCTTTCTACTAGACATTGAAATTAATGAAGAAAATAGAACCATACGGCTTAAATATTATATTTAAGGGGTGATTTTTATGCAAATGGGAGCTGCTTATATAAGGGTATCGAAAGAAGAGCAAATGGAATATAGCCCCGATGCTCAATTAAATGGCATACATGAATATGCGAAAAAAAATAATATAATCCTAAGTAATGAATTTATATTTAAAGATGAAGGTATCCCTGGAAGAAGTTCTAAAAACAGGCCAGCATTTCAAGAAATGATAAGGCAAGCAAAAACTAAGCCAAAGCCTTTTGATATAATACTAGTTCATAAGTTTGACCGCTTCGCAAGAAACAAAGAAGATAGTGTTGTATACAAATCACTACTTAGAAAAGATTGTAACATTAAGGTCGTTTCAATAACAGAGCAAATGGAAGATGGAAAATTTGCGGTTATTTTAGAGAGCATGTTAGAGGCTATGGCTGAATATTATAGCTTAAATCTTGCTGAAGAAGTTAAAAAAGGATTGTTTGAAAAAGCAAGGCGTGGCGAAAATATTGGCAAGGCTCCTCTTGGATATGAGCTACACGATGGCAAATTGGTTCCACATGAAATATTTTCAACTACGGTAAAAATGATTTTTGAGTTGGCAAAAACAGAAAGCATTTCTAAAATAGTAAGGGTATTAAACCAAACAAAAACTCCAAGTAGATATGGCGGAATTTGGACGCCACATACAATAAAATATATATTGCAAAATCCTGCATACTATGGTGTAACAAGATATAATTATCGCGAAAAGGGTAGGAGAGAGCTTCAAAATGACCCATCAGAGTGGATTATTGTTGAATCAAACCATGAGCCACTTATTAGTAAAGAAAATTACGATATTGTTCAGGATAGGCTCTCTAAAGCGGAGCAGATAGGAAGATTTAATTTATCTGAAAAGAAAATTAGAAGTTGGTTGCAGCACTTACTAAAATGCAAAAACTGCGGAAGAACTTTAACAATAAGCACTTCTAATAAAGACAATTATTCTTCATTTAGGTGCAGTGCTGCTTCTCTAGGTTTTGAAGTGTGTAAGTCTGTATGCTCCGTTAAGAAATTAGAGAAAATTGTGTTAGAGAAGGTAATGTTAGATATTAATGATACTTCAAATATAATAATTGAAAAAACAAGTACGCAAAACACTCATGAACTAGAAGGGCTGAAAGCTAATTTATCTAAAATCAAAACAAAACATACGTTAGTAAAAAACGCCTATTTGGCACAAATTGACACTTTGGAAGAATACAAACATAACAAACGAAAGCTTTCTGAAGAGGAAGAAAATATTAAAAAAGAAATTGAACGACTATCAGTAAAAAGTGATACAAAAACATTGGAGCTTGATAGCTTCGCAGAAATTCTTAACTCAACTCTTGATATCGAAGAAAAAAACAAAATTGCAAAACAGTTTATCAAGGAAGTTCAAGTAGACTTAAAAGATAAGCAGATTCGCATTTTTTATTATGTCTAATTTTACGCATTTTAAAAACTTCACTCAATTAACGCAACGAGCTGGTAACTACCTTATTTCTAGAACTCCTGATAATCCTGAAGAATTCGCATGGGAGAATCTTAGAGGCAAAACCGTTATCGGTGGTCGCCTTGGAGGCATGCCTCAAATGATTTTAGAATATATTTTAACCGAAAATGGACTAATCTCGGGTGTTGATGTAGAGATTATAACAAATCTGCAATTTGCTTCAACGGCAGGTGCATTTATTGCGGGAATTGGGGATTATACTATGGAGTTCGACCCATCGGCTTTGGCTATTGAACAAACAGGGCAGGGGTTTGTTGTTCGTGGACTAGGAACAGATAGTGGCATAGTTCCATACACTGTTTATATGGCGAATAAATCTTTTATAGCTGAGAACCCCGATATAATTCAAAGATTTACAAATGCGATTTATAGAGGCCAGCAGTGGTTTTTTGAAAACTCTTCAAGAGCCGTTGCCGAGCTTATCCATCCTCATTTTGAAGAGCATAGTATAGACGATTTAGAAATAATGATTGAGAGATATAGAGAGATGGATGTTTTTAGCCATAACCCTATTTTATCGCAGGATGGTTTTGAAAGGCTACAAGATATTATGGATTTAAGCGGCGAACTTTCGCAAAGAGTAGAGTTTACAACTCTAATTGATAATTATTTTGCCGAAACGGCAGTAAGAAATTAAGGTTTTACCATCAATTAATTATTTTAGAAACAATTCTAATAATGTGTTGAAAAGGAGCACCATCTCGGTGCTTTGTGTAAACAATTCCGAAGTGCGCACTTCGTTTATATATAAAAGGTGGTGGTTAATGCAGTCGCGTTTAATGCTACCACCTTTCGATGAAATTA
>WQZK01000109.1 GCA_009780765.1 Defluviitaleaceae bacterium | reverse complement strand
TGTCAAGCTACGCTTGTTGGATAGACGCAAAGGAAGTGTCGGCGGAGGTAATCCGCACGACAAAATTATGATGGACAAAGAATGTACGGTGCGACATATCAAAGGAGATTTATTACATTATTCATTTTATTCTATTAGTGAGTATATGGCTCAACAGAATAAATTTACGACAATTGCTGCCGAAGGGTATTACAGAAAAGGAAAAAAATCTCCAAACGTATTTTCTATTATTCTTCGCTCAAAATGGAGATTTGTTCGGGATTATTTTTTTAGATTAGGTTTTTTAGATGGATATGCCGGCTTTTTGGTATGTAAATTTTCCGAAACAACAACATTTACCAAGTATGCCAAATTAAGGCATTTGCACGACTTACAGAAAGAACAGAAAAAAACTAATCAAGTTTAAATAAACCTTTTTTGTGGTTTTACCATTCGTTTTTTGCTTTTTACTTGTTTTTTAAATATAATTTTTCATAGTTGCAGTTGCCTCAAAATACTTTTCCAAGACAAGTAAAGAAATTAATTTTTCTCGTTCCAAATCAAAAAACTGAGCAGCATATGCATTTGCATTGCGAGAAATTTCTTCTGCTAAATGCGGATTTTTTTCATAAAAATTCAGTTTTTCCTCCAAATCCGAAAAATCATGTTTGATTTCAATATAGTGAAAATCCGGAATTAGTTTTCCTTCCATAAACCATGTTTCACATGTGGGACGTGGCATTACGGCAACCGAATTCGATGACATCACCCATTTCAAATTGCTCGCCACATCATTGCCTTCAAGGGCAAGTATAAATTTGTAATTCAAATGCTGGTGGAGACTCAACCAAGATTTTTGCCATTCGGCTAGAATTTGGGTTTTATTGTTTCCTTTATCCGTGCTTCCAAAATCAAAAGTTGGATGGTTGTGAAACATCTCCATAAGACGTATTCTGCTTTCATTTGCATTCACTCTTGCTCGAAAAACCGCAAGTTTTTCCTTTTCCCGAAAAGGGGTTTTATCGTTCAAAAAAACAAAATGTCGAATTTTATTTAGTTTTAACAACACTGAATTTGCATTGTCCGGCACAAGCGGGCGGCTTTTTACAATCGCCGGCGCCGATGGAACAGTGGTTACATCCCCAAATACATAATTCCATCTTGACGATGGATCAAACCAGCGTAAATATTCGTATACATCAAAAAAATAAACCGAACTGTTTCCTTTCAAACGCAAATCGCCGATACGAGGTGAATCTTTTGGCAAATCGGCTTTTGAAGAAAGTTTATTGTAATAATTAACACGCTCTTGAATATAGGCATAATCAGTACGATTTTTCGCTTTTCGCAATACTCGTTTTAGCCGAAGTTTGTATATAAAATTCGGGATTAAGTGCAACCGCCAAAAACCCAAAAAGTAGTATAGAAATTTACTGTTTTTAGAGGTTTTAGAAGTTTTTCTGAAACGCATATTTGTTATTTTTTGCGCAAAGATACAAAAAAAATCGTATCTTTGCAGAAAATTATCAGAAAAAATCTGCTATACCTAATCTCGAACCATTAACGTTGTAGAATCCTAATTCATAAAAACATGAAAACATTATTTCGTCTACTCTCTTTTGCTCCGCCTTTGGTTCCCATTGCCATACAGTATTTTATTTTGGTTATGCTTGGTGTATTATTTAGCGTACTTAATTTTTCGCTATTAATTCCCGTGCTTGATATTCTTTTTACTGATACAACTGCGACAACAGAACCGATAACAGCGTTGCCTGAATTTTCAATGAGTCTTGCTTATTTCAAAGATTGTTTTTATTTTTATTTTTACAAACTTCAGGCAAGTCACGGTGCAATGGGAGCATTGCGATTTACTTGTGTCGTTATTGTGGTTTCTGTGATATTGGCAAACATATTCAAATATGCTGCACAGCGCACTATCGTTCGCGTGAATAGTTTTGTAATACGTAATTTACGTTCAACAATGTTCGATAAACTCATACATCTGAATGTTGGCTTTTTTTACAAAACCAAAAAAAGCCACTTACTTTCGCTTGTATCTAACGACATTAGTGAAATACAAAACATGGTATCCGCATCTTTGCAAATTATGCTTAGAGATCCGTTGTATATTATCGTTTATGCTGCCGTGCTTTTTTACTTATCACCACAGCTTACGCTTTTTTCTCTATTGGTGCTACCGGTAGCTGTTCTTATTATTTCTCTTCTTGTTCGAGTGTTGAAACGAAATGCGCATCAAGCACAAGGTTTGCTTAGTAATTTGCTTGGGTTAATGGATGAAGCCACAAACGGAATTCGTGTGATAAAAATATTCAATGCCGAAACATACATCAACAAAAATTTTAATGAACAAAATAACGCTCATCGTCGTGTGTTTAAACGTATATGGAACCGCTCGAATGTCACCGCTCCATTGTCAGAAGTTTTAGGCATTATTGCCGTTGTTTTTATTGTGTTGTATGGGGGAAATTTAATCTTATCCGATGCGGTAGGAGCACTTTCGGGTAGTGAATTTGTTGCCTTTGTAATATTGTTTTCTCAAATTTTAGTACCCACAAAATCATTAGCGAGAGCTGTTACTGATTTTCAACGTGGCATAGTATCTGCCGAGAGGGTTTTCACTATTTTGGATACAGACACAGAGATCAAAGAGAAAGACCATGCTGTTGTTTTACCGCCATTCCAAGATTCTATACAGTTGGAAAACGTTAGTTTTGCCTATAATGTGGATTGGATAATTAAAGATGTCAGCTTGACTATTCGGAAAGGACAAACCGTTGCCTTAGTCGGGCAATCCGGTGCAGGAAAAACGACTTTAGCCAATCTGATTCCGCGTTTTTACGATGTTACCAAAGGACGTATTTTGATAGATGGCGTGGACATTAAAGATTATACTCTAAATTCGATTTATGCACAAATGAGTATGGTGGCGCAAGAGCAAATGCTGTTCAACGATACGGCTTATAATAACATTGTTTTTGGTATGGAAAATATTACAGAAGATGATGTGATTCATGCTGCAAAAATCGCCAATGCCCACGATTTTATCATGCAAATGGAAAATGGCTATCAAACTAATATCGGAGATCAAGGTAATCGCTTATCCGGCGGACAGAAACAACGTTTGGCTATTGCACGTGCTGTGTTGAAAAATCCGGCCATTCTCATTTTAGATGAAGCCACTTCCGCATTGGATACGGAAAGCGAACGCTTGGTGCAAGATGCGCTCACAAATCTGATGAAAAACAGAACATCTATTGTTATCGCACATCGTTTGTCCACTGTTCAACATGCTGACCAAATCGTCGTTTTAGACAAAGGGCAGATTGTGGAACAAGGTACACACGCCCAATTGACAGCTTTAAATGGAATGTATAAAAGGCTTTGCGATATGCAATATTTAGGATAAAGAACACAGAACGCCAACGCATAAAATCTACAAACTAACACAAACAAACTATAAAAGAGCTATTTAATCCTTAGCTGAACGACATTGGGTGGAACCTCCGCCGAACGGGAAGAAACAAAAGATGATGTTCTTATAAATTTGTTTATTTTTTTCATAAAACCCAAGACAAAGGTACGAAAAAAATCTAAAACAAAAAACCTGTTTTATTTTATGTGTTGGCACGGATTACAAATCCGCGCCAGCAGAATATCTTGCAGTTCGGAAATAGATTTCATAGTTTGTTTTAAATTTTAATTTGCAAATATACACAAATTTTTTCAATTATAGATGAAAAGTTTTGCATAATCTTTCTTTTGATAAATAAATTACAAAGATACGAAATTTTTACTTAAAACTATACGAAAAATCCGCTGAACTTATTTGTTACAAACCGGCGCCAGTGGCTAATTTTCAGTCCTCCGCTGGCAGGAATCAAGCCGTTTTTAATGTTACTTTTATCACAGACACATCTGCCTTAACATTATTCAAACTATCAAAAACTCCATCAATTCTTGATTCTATTCTGTTAATGCTTTTTTCATGCTCATCAATTCTATATCTGTGGTGAGAGCAATTTATATGCCTTGTTTTTTCCTCAATAGAATCTATTTTACTTCGCATATCACCTAACTTCATACCCTTTGAAAAAATAAACCACACGCCACCAAGCGTGGTTGCCACAATACCAAAAGAGGCTACGATAATTTCAAGTGTTGTCATAATTAATAGATTTTTTCGACACTGCAAAGATACGACAAAAATTTCAAAGAAAAAACTTAAAAAATGTTAAAAAGTGTTAAAAATGCTCGAAATTTCTTAAAAACTGTTAAAATTTTCTTTTTTTTCGTATCTTTATTTCGGATTTACGCCATACTTGTTTTCATCGGGCTGACTGTCTCTGCAATTCCAAACAAGCAGAATAATCCAGCCTATGATAGGAACAAAAGCAAGTAAATTCCACCAACCGCTTTTACCAATGTCATGCAAACGACGGAAAGAAACTGCCAAACCTGGTACAAAAACTGCTAAATTAAAAATAGAATCAAGCCAACCTCCGCCTACAAATATGGAAAACAAATAATCTCCTGTACTTTCTTTATCAAGATTAAAGGTTGTTCCAAATATTCTATCAAGAATCATTAGCACTACGCCCAAAATAATGCAAAACAAGGTAAACATCCAAAATTCTTTTCGCCTTGCTCTTCCTGTAAAGACAGCGTATTTTTTCAATACTATAAAAAACCATTTCATAAAAATTTGTTTTATGTCCGCTCCTTATTCAGACTGGTTAATTTGCATTTATTCTAAAAATCACAAAATTTATGATGCAAAGATACGGAAAAATTCTAAAACAAAATTTTATATGTTTGCACGGATTACAAATCCACGCCAGCGGAATAGCGGAACACAACAACTCGGCGCCAAGAGTAATTATTGCATTAAACAAACCGTGTATCAATGCGACTACCCAAAAAGCGTAAAAATACCCCCTTTTTTGTTTGCAAGCCACAAAAGCTACGGCAAAAATAATCCCGATGACAAAAGTGTAAAAGACATAGTAAACGCTATAGGTATGAGCAATACCAAAAAACAATGCAGAAATACAAATAACAATCCACAAAGGGAAGCGTGTGAATCGTAGCAACAAATAGATCACCAAAAACTGATTCACGAGAGTTTCTACTAACGGAGCTATCAATGCAACCATAATAAATACGACATAGAACGGCACACCGTCTAAATAGTGGTTCGGTCCTATTATTGGTCCGAACAAATTTTCATACCAAGGTACTATTACAGAACGACAAAAAGCAAGAAAGAGAAAACTTATCCCCAGTGTAACCATCACAAATATAAAGGTGTTGTAAGAGGCAAGCTTGTTAATAAGTTTTTGCATTATGTTTTTACTCTACATGGATTGTTATTCCACTAAGAATAATAGAAATAGAAATAGCAATGGCATTAGAACATGCATGCATAATGGTTGTATATAAAATTGGATTCCTTTTTTTTCGCATAAGAACAAAACACAAGAAACACCATACAATACCTGCTAACAGGGAGTTACAAATACCTATTATCCCCATGTGCGCATGCCTCGAAGCAAAGACAATAGATACTAAAACAATTGTGATACAAAAACTGTATTTGTATCTGCGAAACCATTTTTGGCAAATTCTTAAAGGCAGGTATTGGTAAACAAGTGTTTCCACTAAAGGAGCAAGTATCATAGGTACCATGATAAACCATAGTAGACTTTTGGTAATTACAGGAGCGCCCCTCGATATATTAAATAGTTCAAAAATTGCAACTAAAAACAGATTTAAAATCTTTGGTAAAAACATTCCAATAAGCACTATTTTTAGTACGCTCAATTTATAGCAGTATGAATATAATTTACGCATTTGTGTAACTTTGAGAAAAACAAGGCAAAGATACAAGTAAAATTTGAACTTTGCAAATGAAAATTTCTATTTTCATTATTTTTAGGAACAAACAAAAATACATAGAGGGCTGCTTAGCAACCCTCTTGTCATTTACCATGTGCCTGAGACGGAGACACCAGGAACTGAAACTGTAACAGTCACTTCTTTAGGAGGGATGTGCTTAGCAATAAGGTACCCAATAAAGAGTAATCCGAATCCACCATCGGTTTCCATCATTTCTTGTTTGTTCATCTCGCTTACTCCGTAAGCGTTTAAATCTAATGCGTTCATAATTTTTTGTTTTTTAGTTTGTTAATTAGCTTTTTTCGAAAATATTTTACCGTGCACTGCAACATATTTCCGACTGCAAAGATAATACCAAGTCACTATCAAATTTGATAGTGGTGCAAAAAAAATGAAAATATTTTTTCCCTGTTGGGCGGAGGTTATACCTCCGTCCGACTATCCTGATAGGTTTTACCTATCCAACCTAAAACTAAAAAATAATACAAAAATATGATAATTACAACTTCGCAAACGCAGGTAGAACCTGCAAAATAGAACGACGGAGGTGGAACCTCCGCCGAACGGGG